>QHXL01000065.1:0-356 GCA_003222935.1 Acidobacteriota bacterium | reverse complement strand
GAGTAGCCACGTTGGCATCGGCGTCAGACAACAAACGAAGCGGCAGCTTGTGATGCTCGGAAAACTTTCGGTGCGACTCAACTGAATCGGAAGATATTCCGACGACCTCTGCGCCGGTAGCCGTGTAATCGTCCCAACGATCACGCACCGAGCACATTTGCTTCGTACAAATTGGTGTCTCGTCTCCTGGATAGAAAAGTAGCACCACAACTTTTCCGCGCTGCTCGGAGAGACACCACTGATTGCCATCGCCATCGGGTAATGTGAAATCAGGTGCTGGAGAGTTGATTGTTGGTTTACCCATTCACGTTTTCTCCGTGTTTTCTCTGCGTCTCTGGGTCTCTGTGGTCAAGCTC
>QHXL01000542.1:4738-5630 GCA_003222935.1 Acidobacteriota bacterium | reverse complement strand
CAATCGATGATCTAAAAGCGCGATCTAATATGAGACATGTTCTGGTGCCCAGGCAGGTGGCAATGTATTTGTGCAAGAAGTTGACGAGCAAGAGCTATCCTGAAATTGCCAGACAGTTTGGTGGAAAACATCATACGACCGTGATTCATTCTGTCGAGAAGATAAGTCAGTTGGTGGTAAACGACCGCGAGATGGAGACCACAGTCAAGCTTCTAAGTGAAACGATCGGTATCTAACTTCACAGATTCACAGACTACACTGTGAATTCAAAATGGAGTTGTGTGGATCTAAACTACTCACGGTCACGCAGCCGTAGCGCAAGTGGATAACTCAAGAATCTTCACAGCCGAGTTTTGCCAATACAGACGTTAATCAGTTAGTTTCACAGATTCACAAGGCATACTACTATTACTCAGATAAAGACTTTCTGTCTGTTTGATACTAAAGTAACAACTAGAAAGAGCCTGTGCGAAAGTCTATGGTTGTTGTGATATATAGCGGAAGAAAATTTCTTATTAGGAGTTGGTGATGCAATTTGTCATTGCGCGGGCAGCGCTGCAAAAGGAGCTATCGTTCGTCCAGGGCGTAGTTGAGCGGAAGAACACAATTCCGGTCCTGGCAAATATTCTGATCGAATCGGCTGGCGAGAATGCGATCAGGATAAGCGGTACGGATCTCGACGTTACTATTCGCTGTGATGCTGATGCTGATTCGATCAAAACTCAAGGTGCGATTTGCGTTCAAGCCCGCAAGTTGTTTGACATCGCCCGATTGCTGCCCGACGCGCCGGCAAGTTTTAATCGCGAGGAAAATGACTGGGTAACGGTTGAGTGCGATCGATCTAAATTTCGTCTGCCTGGAATTTCCAAAGAAACCTTTCCGGAGTTGCCAG
>QHXL01000542.1:2046-4686 GCA_003222935.1 Acidobacteriota bacterium | reverse complement strand
CGCAGGAGGAGGGACGATACACCTTGTCAGGCGCGAAATTTGAACTCGATGGCGAAGGCGTGAAGATGGTGACGACCGACGGTCACCGTTTAGCGTTCGCGGCGGTGAGAGACGGGTTGGCGATTGACGCAGATGCCGAGTTGGACGTTCTGATTCCGCGCAAGACGCTCGCTGAACTTACGAAGTTAAGCAGCGATTTTGAAGGAGATATCAGTCTTGGCGCCGACGAAAATCATGTTTATTTTCAAATCGGTTCGCGGCTATTGATTTCGAGAATGTTGTCTGGTCAGTTTCCAAACTACGAAATGGTGATACCGAAGAACAATGATCGCTCAGCGACCTTCGACACAGGCGCGTTGAGCCAGGCGGTGCGACGCGTCGCCTTGATGGCCGACGATCGTTCGCACGCAATTCGTTTTCACTTAAGCAAGGAACAATTGCTGATCACAGCGCAGAACTCCGATGAGGGTGAAGCGCGCGAAACTATCGAAACCGACTACGCCGGCGATGACACGGATATCGGATTCAATGCGCAATATCTCCAGGATTTTTTGAATGTGGTCGGTTCCGAGAAAACTACGTTTGAGTTCAAAGATGGAAACTCGCAAGCGCAATTGCGGCCTGTTTCGGACGACGCTGGCGATTACAAGTACATCGTGATGCCGATGCGTCTTTGAAAAATGAAGCCGAGTTGCATTTGCGCATAGCCTAATCCTGAAGCACTTGCCGCTCAAACAATGATGATGACTCGCGCCAGTTTCGTCACGTGACAACGCGGCCCTTTTAGTAGGCGTCGATGTGAATCCTCCTCGCCGGACAGGACTCCGAAAGATGCCCGTACCCGCCGATCAGAAGAAAGACTTCTTCATCAGCTACAACAAGGCTGACAAGGACTATGCCGTATGGCTCGCCTGGACTCTGGAGAGTGCGGGCTATACGACTGTCATTCAAGCATGGGATTTTCAAGCGGGATCAAATTTCATTCTTGACATGGATAGGGCGACCAGGAACGCGCGACAAACTATTGCGGTGTTGTCGGCAGATTATCTGGCGGCCAGATTCACATCTCCGGAATGGGCGGCAGCTTTCGTCCAAGATCCTACTTCAACCGATCGTCAGCTAATACCAGTAAGAGTTCGCGAATGCAGCATGGAAGGTCTGTTACAACCGATCGTGTACATCGATCTGGTTAATCTGTCGGAATCGGACGCTAAAGAGACTCTGCTCACCAGGATTCGGGGAGCACGATCAAAACCGTCTCGGCCGCCAGGTTTTCCCGGAAGCGCTCATGCAAAAACATCTGAGCCCCTGTTCCCGGGCATGATCGAAGCAAGCCTGTTTTGTATTCCACAGCGGCGTAACCCTTTCTTCGTGGGTCGCGAGGACTTGTTAGCGCGCATCTCTGAAGGTCTGCAGCGTACCGGCCGAGTGGCCCTTTCAGGTCTTGGCGGAACTGGTAAGACAGAAATGGCGATTGAGTATGCTTTTCGGAAACACGATGAATACAAATTTGTCTTGTGGACACGGGCTGATTCCAACGAATCTCTGGTTTCAGGCCTTGTTGCCTTAGCCGTAGAACTCGACCCGCAAGCGAAAGATGAGAAAGATCAAACCAAAATCATCAAGGCTATGCATGAATGGTTGAGGCGCAATCCCAATTGGCTTCTCATCATAGACAATGCGGACGATCTCGACGTGATCCGTTTAATAGTCGAGCAACACCTCCCCGGCCATTTCATCGCGACGACCAGAGCCCTGGCAACCGGAACGCTCGCCGAAAGAGTTGAAATCGATAGTTTGCCGCCTGACGAGGCCACAAAACTGCTATTACGGCGCGCGCGAATCCTGAAATCCGAAGAAGCATTTGGGAACGCCGGTGAAGAAGACGTCAAGCTGGCCTCGCACATCGCGAACGATATTCTGGCGGGTTTGCCGCTGGCTCTTGATCAGGCTGGCGCGTATATCGAGGAGACTTCCTGTGGATTATCGAGGTACGAAGAACTGTTCCACGAACATGGAATGAAACTGCTACAAAGGCGCGGCGCGCTGCCCACGAGTCATCCGGATCCGGTGGCGGTGACCTGGAAGATCTCGTTTGAGAAAGCAGAAAAATCGAAACCATTAGCTTCTGGTCTTCTGCGGCTCGGCGCCTTTTTGCATCCTGATTCGATTCCTGAAGAACTTTACAGACTGGGATCCGCAGAGACCGATTCCTTCAAACCGCTGGTCACCGACGATTTCGAACTGGAAGAAGCGATTCAGCAGGTATTGAAATATTCTTTAATGCGTCGGGACGCGAGGCGCAAAACTCTGGGCATGCATCGGCTGGTGCAAATGGTGATTAAGGCCACCATGTCTGACGAGGAGCGTCGGCAATGGGCGGCCCATGCAATCAGCGTCGTTAACTCGGCATTCCCAGCCGTGGAGTTTGATCACTGGCCCGAGTGTGAACGATTAATGCCCAGCGCCGAAGCGTGCATCGTCAACGTGGAGGAGTTCGGCTTGTCTCTGGCCGGAACTGGCCGGCTGTTTGGATTGGTCGGACACTATCTGCTGGATCGCGGTCGCGTTCGTGATGCTGAGAAATCCCTGGAACGCACCATCCGGATTCTGGAAAACATCTTTGGGACAGAACACGAA
>QHXL01000542.1:0-2016 GCA_003222935.1 Acidobacteriota bacterium | reverse complement strand
AAGGAAGAGCCGACAAAATCTTTAACGACCAGATTGCCAGCGAGGGTTGGGGCGAAAATCGTGTGGCTCAGGTGCAGAAAATCATCGATACTCTCGTAAAAGGTGTCGGCGCAAATCATCCAGACGTAGCCCGCGCACTCACCGTTTTGGCCAGATGCCAAAAGAACCGTGGGATGCATCACGAGGCCGAAGAGTCTTTGAAGCGAGCGCTCGAAATTTGGGAGGCCGCTGGGGAACAACCTTCGCAGTCCGAGATTGGTAAAATAAATGACGCGCTAAGCCAACTGGCCGATCTATACGCTGAACAAAACCAAAACGACAAGGCAATCCCTTTGTACGAGCGTGTGTTAGCCCGCCAGGAAGCAACGTACGGTGCGGATCATCCTAAGGTCGCCGCGACGCTGAGTAGTCTGGGCGAGGCATTTTTGCAGCTGGAAAAATACCCGGAGGCAGAACAGTTCTACCAAAGGGCTTTGTCAATCGACGAAGGAAAACTGGGGCCTGATCACCAGAGCGTTCTTGTATCAGTCTTACATCTGTCGACGATATGTGTGCTGACGAACCGCTATGACGAAGCTATGGTCTTCATGGAACGGGGAATGAAAATCTGTGATGGTCTTGGTGAAGGTCCAAACATTGCAAAGGTCCGTCATCAATTTGAGCAATTACAGGCCATGGCTATTTCGCAAACAAAATCTTCCGCCGACGCTTAGTCGAATCAACCACCTTCCGCGGAAAAAATCATTTGCTAGAGACGGGAGTTCCGCGCGCATATCGCTCGGTCACAGCTACTGTTTTCATTCCAGTCTGACAGCAAATGTGCATTGCGCATGTGCTACAATTCGGACGATGTTTCTCAGGTCAACTGAAGTAAACCAGTTCCGCAATTTGGCTGGTGAGATTACCTGGGGCGACAGGCTCAACATCCTCTACGGCGACAACGGACAAGGCAAAACCAACTGGCTGGAGGCGATTCAAATCCTCATCCATGCGAAATCGTTTCGCACTCATCATCTCCATGAAACGGTCGCTTTCGGACAGCGGGCAGCGTTAGTTCGCGGGACGGCGCACCGCGGCGATGCCATCGATCGCGAGCTGCAGGTCAGCATCCATCAAAACACGCGGCAGACATTCATCAACGGCAAGCGTGAACCGGTGTCGCGTTACCTCGCGCAACTACATGCGGTGTGGTTTACGGCTGACGAGTTGGAAGTAGTCCGCGGTGGTCCGGAGGCGCGACGTAACTTTCTGGATCGCGGAGTGACTTCGCTTCATCCACCTTATACGCAGACCATCAGCACTTATAACAAGGTCATCAAACAAAAGAAGCGTCTGCTCGAACAGGCATTGGATGGACAGATCCGCTTGACGGAACTGCGCGAGCAGGTCGCGCCCTGGAATTCACAAATCATTTCTCTTGGTACCCAGATCCATCGCGCGCGCACCAGGTACGTGACCCTCTTGTGTGAGGCCCTGGAACAGAACCTCTTCGGCGACGATCTGATGATTCGCTATGTTTCCTCACTCGAAAGCAAAGGCGACCTGGCAAATTATGACCAGCTGATCGCCGATCGTTTGGACCTCCGTTTGGAAGCCGAGATGTACGCCGGAGCATGTCTCATCGGACCGCATCGCGACGATTTTGAGATACGGTTTCGCCACCGCAATCTGCGCAGTTTCGGAAGCTCCGGACAACAGCGTAGCGCGTTGATAACACTTGATTTAGCAGCGATTTCAGTTTATTATTCCAAGCATCAGGAATACCCGGTTTTCCTCATTGATGACGTGGACGCAGAACTCGACGGAAGCCGCATTGAACGCCTTCTGGAATACCTCGACGGACGCACTCAAACGTTCGTCACCACTTCAAAGCGAAACTACTTTGAGCGGTTCAATCGGAAAGCGAATTTTTATGAAGTGCGAGAGGGACAGGCAATCCCCCAGACAGCGTTCTCGCGACAATTAATGAGGGCCGGCAATGTCAGCTGACGATTCTGATAATAAGGGCGAAGGTAG
>QHXL01000549.1 GCA_003222935.1 Acidobacteriota bacterium | reverse complement strand
TCGGACGATTATGTCGGCACTGAAGTTTGTCAGGCTTGCCACGAGGACCAGTTCAAAGCCTTTTCTCATACGTCCCACGCTGAACTCGCCAAAATCGGAAGCTGGAAAGGCAAGGTAACCGGCTGCGAATCTTGTCATGGACCAGGGAAGGCGCACGCGGAAGAAGGCGACCCGACGAAGATCATCTCTTTCAAGAACAAGGGATCGAAAGAAATTTCTGAGACTTGTCTTACCTGCCATGCGGGGAAAGAAGAGCACAACAACTTCCGTCGTGGGGAACACTGGCGCAACGACATCGGCTGTACTGACTGTCACTCATCTCACTTCATTAACACAGAGAAAAACGTTTCTAAGTCGATAACGTTCGTAGGTCCGGCGAATGCTCAAAAGCCTGGTTTCGAAGCTCAGCGAGCCGCAGTTATGCATTAGTTGTCACAGCGAAGTGAAGCCCGACTTTACTAAGGCATTCCATCACAAAGTTCTCGAGGGGATGATGAAATGCAGCGACTGTCACAACCCCCACGGCGGCTTTGAACTCAAGCAAACCCGACTCGCTACTGGCGGCGACGCTGCCTGTCTTAAGTGTCATGCTGACAAACAGGGACCATTTACCTTCGAACACGCTCCTTTGAAGACCGAAGGCTGCTCGGCTTGTCACACGCCGCACGGTTCATCCAACCCCAGGTTGTTGAAGTTTAGTTCAGTGAATCAGCTGTGTTTGACGTGCCACAGCGTAGACCATGGAGTTGGAGCCGACGAGCCGGCCGGGCCAACACATAATCAGAACGCCCAGTATGCGAGCTGTACGAATTGCCATATAAAGATCCACGGTTCGCGTTCAAGCGCCGTATTTTTCCGGTGATGGACCTCGTTTGAAGTTAACGAGCGAATGGCCATGAAAAACAAACTGACACTGACACTGAGGTCGCTGCTTGCAGTTGTAGTGCTCTTCATCGCACTCGGGTCGCTCGCAAACGCTCAACAACCTTCGCCAAGTCCAAAGCCAGCCGCAGCTCCCAGCGCAACACCTGTTGATGCCGGGGACAATACCGGCGACTACACGATCATCTCAAGCCTCGAGTTCGGCTATCGCGGACTTAGTGTTGTCGGCGACCATAATAAGTACCAGAGCGATCTGAACTACAGAACAGGGCCGCGACTGTTTGACTCCAGTTTCCTGATGCGGGCGAAAGACGGCGACGCTCCTTTGTTTGAAACATTACTGGTTACTGCTTCTGGCTGGGGAGCTGACCCCAGTGGAAACATGCGAGTCAGTGTCGAGAAGCCCAAGTGGTACCTGTTTGAAGGCTCTTATCGCAAGTTCAAGTACTTCAGGTTTCTTAACAGTTTCGCGAATCCAAACTGGGTGATTTCGCCGTCCAGCTTCAGCGTTCCACCGAAGAAGGTTACTGGCGAACATGGCTACAACACGGAGACGAAACTGGGCGACTTTGACCTCACCTTTCTGCCAAAGAACAGATTGATCAGGTTCAGCGTGGGGTATTCGCCTGAACGGTACGGCGGTCCGGCCTTTACGAATTATCACGTTGGTGGAAATGATTTTAACTATGCGACGAACCTGAGATCGCGCGCTGACGATTACCGACTCGGCGCCGATGGACAGCTTGGACCAGTGGACTTTTCCTTCATGCAAGGCTTTCGTCGATTTCGCGATGATAGCTTTGTTAATTCTGGTCCTATCCCGGCAATTAATCTGGATCCTGCAAAGGCTCAAATCACAAGTTTCACTCATAACGAACCAGCACGAGGGAGCATCGATTTTACCCGCTTCAGCGCTCACACGCTGGTGGCGAAGAAGTTGGATATTACCGGCCGTATCGTCTATACGAAGAGCGATTCTACTTTTACTTTCGTCGAGAATATCACCGCTAAAAACTGGAATCCGCGAGTCGGTGGGTGGCCTCCAGGTCCCCTTCCAGCGACACCAAACACACTAAATCTTGGACAATACAACATCACCGGAGACTCCAATCGTCCGCAGTGGTTGGGCGATTTTGGAGTGACCTATTTCGCCACCGAGAAGCTGCGAATCTCAAATACGTTTCGCGTGGAAGACTTCAAAATCTTTGGTAACGCTGTGTTTGCAGACTTTTTCTCGATAACCCGGCCTAACGGAGCGACCACACGAACTGACAGCATAGGCTTCAGTAATCTGGACGCGCATCGTGTTACGAAGTATCGCAAGTATCAGAACACAATTGACGGCGATTACCAGTTCAACCCTCGCTACTCGATGCATTTTGGCTATCGCTATGGACATCGCAACATTGAAGAGGGTTTTGAAGGATTCAATATTGATTCCAACGGTTCGATTCCCCCACCGACGCGAAGCTCAAGTTTTGAATCAGACGAAAATAATACCAATGTGTTCTTTGGTGGGTTTAAGGCGCGACCGCAAAGTAATTGGACCATCTATTTCGATGCAGAACACGGCACTGCCGACAACGTATTCTCACGCATCGGCAATTACAACTACACAAACATTCGTGCGAAGACCAGGTATGCGCCCAATAAAAAGCTATCATTCCACCTGGCTCTAATCACAAAGAACAATGCTAATCCCTCAGAGATAGCAGGTGTTTCTCTTCAGGACTTTGGTGTGGATACGGAGTCGCGAATTTTTACTTATGAGATAGATTGGAATCCGAGTCCGAGGTTTTCCTTTAGTACTGGCTACAACTACAACTGGATTGAAAGCGACGCCGTCATTAACTTCTTTTTTAACGGCATCAATCATCCGGAGGGTCATAGTCTCTACTTCGTTAGAAACAATTTCTTTCATGCTGACGCGACGATCCAGCTTCACCCGCGAGTTACTCTCTTCGCGTCGTATAGAATTAACGACGATAACGGCCAGGGTAGTCGAATTGCAGATCCAATCGGAACTCCCGGTACTCTGATCTCCTCGTACCCAAATACGTACCAATCGCCGGAAACCCGGCTGGCAATCAAGATTAATCGAATGCTGGATTGGAATGTCGGCTATCAATACTACAACTACAGTGAGAGTCCGATCGTAGGG
>QHXL01000548.1:1502-3665 GCA_003222935.1 Acidobacteriota bacterium | reverse complement strand
GACCGACTACCGAGTATCGGAGCGGCGAGCCTGTGCGGTAGTGTTGTTGTCTCGTTGGGTGTTTCGTTATGTCGAACATCGCCGCGAGGACCGGGCGGTCAGGCAAAGGATCAGAGAGATCGCCGAGACCCGGGTGCGGTATGGTTTTCCGCGGATTCAGATCCTGCTGCGGCGGGAAGGCTGGCGAGACAATCACAAGCGGACTTATCGTATTTATCGAGAAGAAGGCTTGAACTTAAGAAGTAAACGACCGCGCCGAAGTAAGCTGGCCGCGCACCGGCAGGAGCGGCCGGTGTTGACTGGACCACACCAGTGCTGGAGCATGGACTTCGTATGCGATCAGCTGTTTGACGGGCGGCGATTCAGGGCCTTAACTTTAGTCGATAACTATAGCCGCGAATGTCTCGAGATCGAGGTCGGGCAGAGCTTGAAAGGCTTTAATGTGGTGGACGTGATGGAACGGATCAAACAGGTGCGCGGAGTTGTTCCCAAGCGCATCCAGGTGGACAACGGCAGCAAGTTCATCTCGAAGGCATTGGACAAGTGGGCCTACGAGAATGAAGTGACGCTGGACTTCTCGCGGCCCGGAAAACCGACTGACAATCCGTTCATCGAGTCATTCAACGGCAGCTTTCGTGACGAGTGTTTGAATGTGAATTGGTTCCTATCGCTGGAAGACGCGAAGGAAAAGATCGACGCGTTCAAGCACGATTATAACGGCTTCAGACCGCACAGCGCGCTGTGCGGTCTGACCCCGAACCAGGTGCTCGCAGGAAACCTCCAAGACCCGAATTTTTCTAATTTAGCCTGGCACTGAAAATGGGAGAGGGTCAAAACCCGGAAATCTCTACTTATAACTGGTCCTAAATTGGGGGAGGGTTACAAAGCAGTTCAGCTAGACCCTCCTCGAAGGCTGAATTTCAACAAACAACTTAGTTCGGGCTCCCCGTTCCGACGGAAAAAAAGCGCTGCAGATACAAAGGTGAAAGTTGGGCCATATGTATAGTTCAAGACGACATCTCTATTGCGCGCAGAATTGCTCCCACACTTTCCTTATTTTCGCATTCCTTAGATGGTGTGCGTCGGGCTTAAAACGAAGGGGCTAATATCGACAATAAATTCGGAAAAAAACCGCGTGTCGCGGGTTCAACCGCGACAAAGGCCGACGCATCGATCCCGCTAACGAATAACGACTCGATTAGTCGCGACAGCTTCTATCCTCTGGTAGAGTGGAACTGGATCAGAGAATATTGTCTCGAGTTTCTGCTAGAACAATTTCGTATTGTAACCCTCACTCATCAAGAACGGTTGACCACTACGAAACACTCCTGAGAAAGAACCGGGCTGATGAGTAAACAAATCGAGCACTGGGCTGCAATATTAGAGCGGATAACAGGCGCAGATTTCTTCCCAGAGTTCTATAGAAAGTTTATCAGCATCAGTTTTCTGAGGAACTGGCGCGATCGTCGTAGACGAGACGCCGTTTCGATATTACCGGCCGAGCTTTTCGAACAGACCCATCAGATAACTGAGGATGATCTCGTTATTAAGGCAGAGGATCGAAAATCACTTTGGCGACTTTACGCGTAACGTTGCGCTCTTTTTGCGCTGGTGTTTTCAGGTGCTTTTGAGGTCACGGTGGGAAATGTCAATTGCGGTTTACTCAGAGCGTAACTTCGCTCAGTTTGATCCAAACTAGCTCATTCGGCTTTCAAACGCGGGCAAATCTTCAGACCGTATCTGTGTTTACTGCGAACAGAATCCTCATGCCAGCTCTCGCGCTTTTCAAAAACTGAGTCTGAGACCAAATTGAATCTGCCTTGGATCGGCGGCAGCCGTGGGCCGGCCAAAGCTGGCCGGCGGTGAGGTGTTAGTGCCGAATACGTTATTCGGGAGTTGAAAATTTGCGCGGTTGAGCACGTTGAAACCTTCTGCGAGCGCTTCAAGCCTGATCCTCTCGGTGAGCCGGAAGTTTTTGCTTAACCGGAGGTCGAGCGATGCAAAACTGAAGCCTCTGCCTGTATTGCGTCCCACGCCTGCCGGACGATCGTTAACGTTGGTGTCAAAGTTGCGATCGTTCCCGGTTAAAATATTAAAGGGCAGACGAGACCCATATCGGAGAATATATCCCAACTGAAATTCGGTTAAGACGCGGTTAACGAT
>QHXL01000548.1:508-1480 GCA_003222935.1 Acidobacteriota bacterium | reverse complement strand
AAGCGTTCCGCTTACGCTAAGCAGGTGCCGTTGGTCATTGTCGCCAGGCCCAAGGTCACCACGCAGATTAAAGTTATCCTGCGGGGTGAAGAAAAAAGCGTTGCCCGCATCGTCCGTCGCTTTGGAAAGCGTGTAAGAAAGCCGGAAACCAAACCAACGTTGGAAACGGCGATTAAGCGAAACAGTCATTGCGTTGTAAGAAGAATCGCCGGAGCTTTCGAACTGACTGACATTCGCGAATCGCGAATCGGGCCGTCCCTGGTTAAAGACTCCCGACGACGCCGGGACGGTTGGCACATTGAGGTTGCGCGAAATCATAATATGCAGGCCGCGAGTGTGCAGATAGCCGATCGACAAAGTAGTGGAGGGAGCGATCTCGTGCTCGACTTGCACGCTCGCTTGTTCGCTATAACTGTCCTTGATTCCCGGATCAATGGTGGTAATGCTCACCAAGAGGTTAGCGGGAAACGCAGTGAGCGTGTCAGGGAACGCCGGTGCGCCGGCCTGGCCAAAAGAAAGCACCGCAACTTTGTACTTCGTCCCATCGCGCTGCAGAGCGTTCGAGGTCGCGCGCAGCGGAAAACGATCGAAGAAGATGCCCAGGCTCGCGCGGATGACTGTCTTGTGGTCACCCGGCGCGAAGGCTAGACCCAAACGAGGGGCGAAGTTGTTCGCGTCCGTCGCTATCGGATCGGGCAAGAACTGCGCGTCGTAACGCAGTCCGGCATTGATGCTTAAGCCAGGCGTCGGTTTCCACTCGTCCTGCATGAACAAACCGACGTTCGGATTCGATTGAAACTGGTTTGCCGCTCCAAAGGCCTGTTGGAAAGTGGCATACCGATTCGCTTGGAAATTCGCCACTGAAGAAAACGTGTAAACGCCCTGGAGCGCGCCTGGAAACGCGATGTTCACCCGGTTGAGAAGATAGTTTATGCCTGCCTTGAGCGAGTGCGCGCCTCGCTGCGTAGTTAT
>QHXL01000548.1:0-492 GCA_003222935.1 Acidobacteriota bacterium | reverse complement strand
GAGAACGTGGCCGTGCCAAAGCTGGCGGCTCCTGAGATATTTACGCCCGGGCCTTTTACATCATTGACGGGGGCATCCAGCCGGCTGCGCACGTGTTGAAAGCGTAACTCGTTAACCGTCATCGACGAAAACGAGGCTACCTCTCCGACAGCAACCGACTGATCTCGGTCGTTCAAGGCAGTGCCGCGACTGACGGCGTTCAGTCCGCCAACATTTCGGGAGTTGATACTCTTTAGATCATAAAGATTGTAACGAGCTGTAAATTGGTTTGAGTGAATGAACTGATGATCGAGCCGAGACAGGAAGTTTGTCCCATTTAATCCAGTTGGCACAACACCCGTTGACAAGCGTGAAGCCCTGTAGCCCACTGAGTCCAGCTTGCTATTTATGAGAGCGGCGTTCGCTGCTGAGATCGTGATCACCGCCGCGTTGTGCAGCCGGGTCTGCTCAAAGTTGGTGAAGAAAAAAGTTCGATCCTTGATTATCGGCCCT
>QHXL01000547.1:2975-5567 GCA_003222935.1 Acidobacteriota bacterium | reverse complement strand
AGTGTGATGCCAATTCCTGTGGCAGCTAGTTTGTTGCCGGGTATGGTGTTCAGTAGCCGCGCGATGTCGGACGTTGCGAATAGTGTTGAGCGCATAAAAGACTCTGATTCAACAGTGCTGGTCACTGGCGAATCAGGTACAGGCAAAGAACTAATTGCGCGAGCCATACATCGACTAAGTCGACGTTCCGAACGCGAGTTTGTCCCTTTCAACTGTTCCGCAGTTCCTGCCGAATTGATTGAAAGCATGTTGTTTGGACACCGCAAGGGAACATTCACCGGCGCATCGCAGGACCAGCTGGGGCTGATTCGATCCGCTGAGAATGGAACATTGTTCCTGGATGAAATAGGCGACCTGCCGCTGGCCTTACAGCCCAAGCTCTTGCGGTTTCTTCAGGAAGGCGAGGTCCATACGCTTGGCGACCGAGCACCTCGACAGGTAAATGTTCGAGTTATCGCCGCGACCCATAAAGATCTCGAGCAACTCGTGAGGGACAAGTTGTTTCGTGAGGACTTGTATTATCGAATTGCGACTCTCACGCTTAAAGTTCCGCCTTTGCGCGACCGTCCAGAAGATATATCAACTTTGATCTCTCACTTCATCAGTCTTTACGCGCGCAAGAATGATCGAGCGATTTCCGGAATAACCTGGGAAGCCATTCAGATTTTGGAAAGCTATTCCTGGCCGGGAAATATTCGCGAGTTAGCCGGAGAAATCGAACGCCTGGTCCTTTATGCAGACGACGATGGATATATTCATCCGGGAAACATCAGTACCCGCATTCGGCCTCAATCAGACTCTCCGGGAATTGAAGCAGGTGCTGAACGACTCGACGATCTATTGGAAAGTTACGAACGACGGGTGATAACAGAAGCGCTAAGACGTCATGACTGCAACGTTGCTCGTGCGAGCGAGGCCCTTGGTCTAGGCTCAAGACAAACTCTCTATAAGAAATTGAAACGGCTGGCGATCGACATCGGCGACTTCCTTCAGGAAGATACCGAACCAGGCATGCAGTTTCGCGCCTGACCTATTAACTGGATCTGGAACACCTAAGTAGGCACTCGAGTTTTCTCGAGTGCTTTTTTGTTGCCTGGGGTAAGTAATCATTAACCGTGGGGCTCCAGTTCTTGAATACTTGTCAACCGCAGGCGACAAATAGAAAGTGCTTAGCAAACCGCGAAGTTAGACCCGGATCCTCTCGCTTTCCTCATGGACCAGCCATCTTTTTTGTAAACCCGGGGCGACAAACTAGTCAGCCAAATATCAACAAAACCTAACTGTTTATTAGTTCAGCCCGGTGGCACAACGCTTGTAATAGGGATGTATGTCGCGAGGCAATTATGCGTCGCAACAAAGGTCGAGTTGATTAGAGATTATGAAAACTACAACCACCAAGAATCTGGCATCAGCAGTTATGTTCGTGATCATCAGTCCTTTTCTCGCGTTGGCGATGATAGTCAGCGTGAAGACTTCAGGAGTTGTGAAGAACGACGTACTTCTGCTGTTGCTGACTCTCACTGGTGCTGTACTGAGCGGAATTAACGGCTTCGGCCGCCGCACGGCTAAAGCACGTCCGCTTTCGCCGGCACAAGAGAAGTCAGCTGGTCGTAGCGCTCATAACCACACCTGGTCCACCCGCCCAAGCACGAACGCCTAACCAACAGTCAGATTAAAGGAGCAAACACATGATTAAGAGATTCTTCCGCGATGAAACAGGTCTTGAACTTTCAGAGTACGCAGTTGCCGCAGCTTTGATCGCATTGGCCACCGTAGGTGCCTTCCAGCTTCTCGGCACCAACATCACGGGCAAGATCACTGGTCTCGCGAACACCGTGAAATAACAGGAGTGGTCTCAAAGCGCAGCGCTCCTTTTATTGCCTGCGCTAAGAGACTTCCAGTTTCAGAAGGAGACATTCGAAATGATTAGGAAATTTCTAAGTGATGAGACCGGTCTTGAACTTTCAGAGTACGCCGTAGCAGCCGCTCTGATCGCGCTCGCCACCGTAGGTGCTTTCCAGCTTCTCGGCACCAACATCACTACGAAAATTACGAGTGTTGCCAACAACGTGAAGTAGTTGAGAAGCGCATTGAAGGGAGTGGCACGCTTTGCTCGCACGATCAGTAAAGCGTGCCCACTCTCCTCAGCGCGTTAAAAGTTTTCTCTCCGTCCGTACATTCCTTGAGGTTCACATGAGTCCGTCGCTAATGGCATCGCTTTTTCTTCTCGTCCCGCTTGCCATCATCATCATTTATTACGACGTGCGTTACCGGCGCATACCAAACGCGTACGTACTCGCTACGTTGATTAGCGGTTTGACCATTAACACATTGTTCGGTGGACTCTCGGGCGCAGTCAGCAGTGTAGGCGGCTGCGCTCTCGCTTTTCTTTTGATTTTTGTATTGCACGTTTTCGGAGCCATGGGCGCCGGAGACGTGAAGTTGTTTTCAGCTATTGGAGCTGTAACCGGCGCGCACCTTGTGCTGCCGACTTTTGTTGTAGTGGTGTTGATGGGTGGAGTTATTGCGCTGTTCTCAGTAGTTCGGGCAGGCGCTATGACGTCGACTATGCACCGCGTCTTGCAAATCTTC
>QHXL01000547.1:2481-2891 GCA_003222935.1 Acidobacteriota bacterium | reverse complement strand
GGTGGCCTGCTTTCGGTTGCCATCTTTAGAGCGTGAGTTCAGCAACTTCGGCGAAGACAGTTAATCAACCCCTACGGAGAGTTAATCAAATGCGAAACAAACGTTTCTTCATCGTTCTGGTCGGAGCGCTGATTTTTGGCGTTCTAGCGGCAGTATCGGTAAGCCGGTACCTGTCAAACGCTCAGGCCTACTCAAATAGTCTCAGCCGCATTGCGGTTGCGAAAGTTGCAATTCCCGTGGGGACAAAGATTGTTCCTGAGCAGCTGATGGTGGTCCAGTTTCCGAAAGAGTCCACCCCTGATGGAGCCTTTGAGAATCCGGAGAAGCTCGTCGGTCGTGTGGCAATAACAAATATTGCCCCTCGCGAGCCGGTTACCGAATCGAAGATAGCTCCAGAGGGAACAGCCGGT
>QHXL01000547.1:783-2433 GCA_003222935.1 Acidobacteriota bacterium | reverse complement strand
CGATCGACCCCGAAGAACATGCCGGTATGCAGAACCCGATATCGAAGATCGTCCTGCAAAACATCAAGGTGCTGGCAAACGGTCAGAACATCGACAAGCCAGACGATCAGCGGGAAGCCAACAGCGTCAAGGCCGTAACTCTCCAGGTCACCCCCGAGCAAGCCGAGAAACTCGCACTGGCTTCTACGGAAGGCAAGCTGCAGTTAGTCATGCGCAATCAGATCGATCAGGGTGATGAGCAAACCCCGGGCATTAATAAACGTGGTTTGTTATCCGGTGAGAAAGCGTCACAGCAGCCGGAGCCCGGCTCCTTGAAGACTGAACAACCAAAAGAATCCCAGGCGGCGCCACGACCCGTCCGACGCGCTCGTGCTGAAGAACCTAAAGCGGAAGCCGCACCGGCCACTCCGCCCGCACCGCGCATTCAAGTGGAAATGATCGAAGGCTCGAAGAAACGCGCCGTCGATTTTCCATAAACAACCAATTCTTTCTTGAGTCTCGAAATTGATCGCCTGGACGATCGATAGCAACAAAGGAGCACAGATCATGCAGAGCAGTTCCCCATTTTCGCGCCGACTGAGTTTAGTGCTGGCGTCCCTGATCACAGTCTTTTCTTACGCAGTAGCGAGCGCTCAGGAAAGCTCCTACAAAGCGTCCTTCGCTCAAAATAAAGAGTCGATTGCCGTGAATGTGCTGGTTGGACAATCACGCGTAATCAACTTCGATCGACCAGTGGGTCGCTTCTCGGTCTCGAATCCTGAAATTGCCGAAGCGATTCTGGTTACTCCTGATCAGGTCCTGGTCAACGGAAAAGCATTCGGACAAGTGAACTTTATCGCGTGGGAACAAAGTGGTGGTCAGTTCCTAACGTTTGATGTTTACGTGCGCACGAATCTTTCGCTGATCGACTCGCAGATCCGCGCACTGTTTCCGAAGGACGACATTCGTTTGAGCCAGGCTAACGGTTCAGTCGTGATCTCAGGCAGCGTTGTGAATGCCGCCACTGCAGCCCAGGTGCAGGCCGTCGTCGAAGCCGCCGGCTTTAAAGCAGTAAACATGTTGACCTCTCCTATCAGTGGTGTCAGCCAGGTCCAACTCCAGGTACGTGTCGCCGAGGTCAACCGCAACCGCATGCGTGAGTACGGCACTTCATTCCTGACGAATGGGGGCTCAGGTGGTTACGCTAACAGCGGTGGTGGTCCAAGCTTGATAGGTGAGTCGAGCATCGGCGCTTTGACTGCTGTCATGCAACCGGCGCTTAACCTTTTACTTTTCAATAAAGCAATCAATACAGCCGCCATGCTCAAGGTGTTACGCACGCAAGGCGCTTTCCGTGAATTGGCCGAACCGAATCTGATCGCGATGAACGGGTCAGAAGCCAGCTTCCTGGCGGGTGGAGAATTTCCAGTCCCCGTCCTTCAGAACACAGGCGGCGGGGGTGGCGGTGTTGGTATCACGATCGTCTGGAAAGAGTATGGCATTCGCTTGAAGTTCAAACCAACAATCATCGATGAGGACCACATCCGTCTCGAACTCGAGCCCGAGGTTTCAACGATTGATTTCAACAACGGTATCAAGTGCAACGGCTTTGTCGTTCCTTCTTTGAGAACTCGTCGCGCCCAGACCGGCGTTGAATTGCGTGACGGTCAG
>QHXL01000547.1:0-768 GCA_003222935.1 Acidobacteriota bacterium | reverse complement strand
ATTCCTGTGATCGGTGATATCCCGGTTCTTGGTGCGCTCTTTACTTCGAAGTCTTTCGAGAAGAAAGAAACCGAGTTGATGTTCATCGTGACTGCGCACCTGGTGAAGCCGGGCAGCAGCGACGACTTGCCGGCGATGCGTGGCATTGATGGTTTGAAAGGCAACTCACCATTAGGTCTTGAACCCAAGACCGAGGGCATTGAAGGTCAAAGTGGCTTCAAGGTTTCTGGACAGAATACTGAAGCTCCAAAGACTGCCGAGCCAGTTAAAGCGAATGAAGTAACGCCCAAGACGCCAGCGGGCGATTCAACAGGCACGAGCAGTTCAGCTCGCAACGTCAACCCGGTTCTTCCAGTGGCGCGAGCCATGAAGGTTGAACCCAGTGTAGAACCAATCAAGCCTCGATAGTTTTTTAACGTGAATTTATTCCTTCATCGAAGGAGGCAAACGTGAAAGACATACAACGTCGAAAAAACGAACGAGGTTCGATCCTGGCCATGTCTGCGCTGGGAATGCTTTCAGTCTTGTTAGCGGTTGGTCTGGGGGTCGACATAAGCCGGTTCTATCTGGCCAAAGGCGAACTCCAGAACGCCGCTGATGCATCCGCACTAGCCGCAGTATCAGGACTAAACGGAGGTGCTGTTGGTATTACAGAGGCAACCAATCGCGCGGTCCAGTCAATGAACAATTACAACTTCAACAAGACGGGCGTGAGCTTTCCACGCGCGAACGTCCAGTTTGCAGTGAATCTTGATGGTCCATACATGA
>QHXL01000537.1 GCA_003222935.1 Acidobacteriota bacterium | reverse complement strand
CATCCGCAGACTTCATTAGCTCGAGAAGGTAGATGTTTTCCAACTCTTTCAATATCGCGTCGAGAGTCCGACCGCGACCAATATCAAGGGCACGACGCGTAAACTCAAGCGCAGTGCCTGAGAGTTCTTTTAACTTCGACAGCACTTCGGTTAGCTTCTGTTCAAGATGAGCAGCGGGCACCACGTGGTTGCATAGACCAAGACGACCTGCTTCAACAGAATCGATTATCTCACCCGTCAGGATCAACTCACGCGCTCGCTTTTCACCAATCACCAAAGGCAAAAGTACAGCAGCGACCGGGGGGAATACTCCCAGTTTAACCTCGGGCTGTCCAAACCGCGCGCGGTCAGTCGCGATTACGATGTCGCACGCGCTTACCAGTTCACACCCACCACCCAGGGCTGGACCATCAACGAGGGCAATCGTTGGCTTCGCTAACTGTTCCAACAAACGAAATACCGCGTGAAAAGAGTCGAGCATCTGGTAGACCTGACCCTCGACGTGGTCTTCAACAGCCACACCGGCACTAAAGGCCCGACTATCTTTGGCGGCCGCGAAAACAATCGCTACCAGTTCTCGGCCAGCACACTCACCCAGTGCTGCTCCGATCTCACGCATCATCTCGATGTTGAAAATATTAAGGGGCGGCCTGTTGAAGAAAATACGCGCGACTCGATCGTCAATGTTGAAGTGAATGTGATTAAAAGGTTCGGCCATTTCGCTCTAGTCAATTGTCAGTTAATTCCCAGCCAGGATTTGTAGACCCGTGTCTGCGCCTCGGTTTGAGTAGGAAGTGTAACTATTCGATAAGTACCCTCAGTCCTTCCACCCAACTTGATCAGCAAAGTGCTCAAATCATCGAAACGAAAGATGGTGAGATTGATCAGGTCGCCAGGTTTCTTTTCCGCCATTCGGGCTTCGAAGAATTCTCGGGTAACGCGCATATTGTTTAGCGCGACAATCTGGTCGCCCGTGTTCAATCCCTGATCATATGCCGGTGAACCTGCGTAGACTCTTCGGACGATAAGTCGATCGTTCTCCCAAACAGTATCGGCGCCAAAATAGACGCGTTCAATTGGCTTTCCGCCTTCTCCAATAGTCGTGGTTTCCAACTTCAGTCCGGCGGCACCAAGTGCAGCGTTGTAATCCAACTCTTCCTTGCCGCGAACATACTTCGCAAAGAGATCTTCCAAACTCGACCCGGCCATCAGTTCGCATGCTTTCTGAAAATCTGCGGGAGTGTAGTTACGATCCTTCAATAGATAGCGCATTACATCGGCAAGCGACTTTGTTCCATTACTTCGCTTGCGAATCTCCAGGTCTAACAACATACCAACAATGCCGCCCTTGTCGTAATACGACACTTGAGAATTAATCGAATTCTCATCCTGGCGGTAGTATTTGATCCAGCTGTCGAAGCTCGATTCCTCAATGCTCTGTCCGAGGCGACCAGGCGTGTTCTGTAAACTCTGAAGAGATCTGGCTGTTGCTGTCAAAAATTCGCGCTCTGAAATCAGATTCGCTCGACGCAGCGCCACATCAGCATAGTAGTCTGTAATACCTTCGGCCACCCAAAGCAATTTCGTGTAGTTCTCTTTGGAGTAATCAAATGGCCCAAGCACGTCCGGACGGATACGCTTAACATTCCACAGGTGAAAGAACTCGTGAGACACCAATCCCAGGAAACTGCGATAGTCGCGCTCGACCTGTTGTTGCGTTGGATTAGGCGCCGCTGATGTGTTTCGGTCGCCCGTTGCGATTCTAAAACCGAAGCGCGGATAACCAAGCGCCGTTGAATTCCTATGCTCCAACCCGCCTCCGGCGTTTGATCGCAAGTGAAGGATGAACGTGTAGTCCTTGTACGGTATCTCGCCACCCATTATTTCAACTTCAGCTTCGACAATCTTTTGCACGTCGCGTCGCACTCGTTCCGGGTCGTAATTCCCTTCACCGTCGATAACGATCCGGTGGGGAATCCCCTTGACGTTGAACACGATAGTTTTGAAAGCACTGACCTCGAATGGCGAGTCGTAAAGAACGTCGAAGTTTTCCGCAGCAAAAGTGTTTTTTGGACCAGGCGCGAGCGGAAGCCCAGTGGCAACCTTCCATACATCAGGCGCAAGCACTTGAATGGTTGAGGGATTCTGCAAGTAACCGTCGAGGTACATTAGAAGGTTTGCACTGTTCCAGAAGGCGTGACCCGAGTTGAGCTCACTCGTGCGCACCGAGAGTTCGTTCGCATAAACCCGGTAGGTCGCGTGCCATTCTTTTGCGCCATTAGTACTGATGCGCCAGGTGTTCTTGTTTATTTTTTCCCAGTTGAGTGGCTGGCCGGCGGCATCTTTCGCGGCGAAGTCCTGAACGTTGCGCTCAAACTCGCGAACGAGGTAGGAACCCGGGGTCCAGACAGGCATGACGAGTGATTCTGCCGCAGGCGCGTTGCTGTCTGCCGCGCGTTTTATTTTCACATCCACTTCGAACATGTGGGTGTGTGGTCGTGACATTCCAACCGTGAACGCGATCTCAACCGGAGGCGCGGGGCGACTCGTTTGCGCGACGGAAATCGCCGGCAAACAGAACGCTATCGAAAGCACCAATAAGAAAACCGATCGTCTAATCTCCATCCCAACCCTCATTATGCAGTCGGACTAAATGAACGAGGAATGTTACTACGAACAGCCGCGCCAAAGACATTGATGTTTGAGGAGCCGGAAACTAAAGAACTGCTCAAACAAAAGTGCAAGTCCGGGAAGGGCGTACCTCCTTGGAGTGCGGGGACTTGTCACCGCTTTCCTAACTGGCTCGCCGACACCCTTGGACAAAGCGGTGACAAGTCCCCGCACTCCAAGGAGGTACGCCCTTCCCCACACCGCCAAACTTTTGTCATGAATGCATAGTTCAATTGGTCTGAAGGAGGTTCGGTAATGCGAATTGTTGACTGTCCAAACTGTCGCGCGAAGAATCGAGTTGACGAGTCGAGACTGCTGGCTGGCGAGGCGAGTTGTGGGCGTTGCCATACTAAACTCGAGCCGGGAGCAATCGACTCGAAGCCCGTAACGGTTACCGATGCTTCATTCCAGCGAGAAGTGATCGAGGCGAAAGGTCCGCCCGTTCTCGTCGACGCGTGGGCGCCATGGTGCGGGCCTTGTCGTGCGGTAGCTCCGGTGTTGGATCAGCTGGCGGCTGAGTCGCAAGGTCGATATCGAATTGCGAAGTTGAACGTCGACGAGAACCCGCGTATTGCCAGTCAATATCAGATCGCCAGCATTCCAACGATGCTCATCTTCAAAGACGGCAAACTGATCGATCGAATAATTGGCGCGCAACCAAAACAGGCGATTGCCGCGAGGCTCGCTAGCGTCGTTTAAGAATTCTGAGCTCCAGGTTAATCGGAAACCCCCAAACAGCCTTCCACCTGCTAATATCACGCTGCTCCGCTAAAACCTCCGTGAGAGACAATTCATGTTTCGTAAATTGATTGCTACGTCGTCGACGCTCTTCACTATTCCGATTCGACTCGGACTCGCTGCCGTAATGATTGCGCACGGCGCGCAAAAGGTCCTCGGCGTGTGGAATGGTCCAGGGTTCAAGATGTTCACCTCCGGAGAAACGCCTCATTCATTCATGAAGCCGGCATGGCTGTGGCTGGGTGCTGCCGCACTGTCCGAACTCGTCGGTGGAATCTTTGTCGGCCTTGGATTCCTGACTCGCGTCGGCGCATTCTTTATTTTTTGCACGATGTTGACCGCGGTGACGATCCACTGGCCCAACGGATTCTTTAGTGGCACCAAAGGCTTCGAGTTTCCAATGGCACTTATGGCAATGGCCCTGGCGTTAATTATTTCAGGTGGCGGACAAGCGTCCATCGATAAAGCATTGACTCGCGGCGCATCGACTCGCGGCAGGAAGTAGTAAGTCTCAAACTAC
>QHXL01000536.1 GCA_003222935.1 Acidobacteriota bacterium | reverse complement strand
GGTCGACGGCAAGGGATATCCGCAAGGTCTCAAAGGCGATGAGATTCCGCTCATGGGCAAGATCGTCGCTGTCGCTGACACCTTCGACGCGATGACAACCGACCGTCCGTACCAGAAAGCGATGAAGTTTGAGGATGCGGTCGCCAGGATTGAGAGTTTTGTTAACACCCGCTACGACGAACAGGTTGTCGCAGCGTTCACTGCCGCGTGTAGAGAAGGTCAGATTCGCCCCGGCTCGGTGCGCCTGAAGCGACCCGTTCCAACTCCCACGCAACCTGAACTTCTCAATCCGGTTGAAGCCGACCGCCTGTCAGTCAGTTAAATGTCCGATCCGAATGTCCGATCCGCAATGTCCGATTTCCTTTAGTTTGTCGTGACGCTCGCTAAACGCCACCTGGTGGTCTCTTTTCGATCTCAGACAAACTGAAGTTTATCGGACATTCTGAGATTGATCGAACACAATTCGCAGCCGCGTCCTTTTTGTGAGGACGTGGCTGTTGTGTTTTAATCGACAACTAACAAATACTTCCGGAGTAAGCACTAATACGCAGCTATTATGGGACTTTTTTGGAGAAGAAAATCTGGGGATGAGTTTGTCACGCTGGGTCTGAACGAGCCGAAGGCAAAGCAACCCGTTGCGACAACCGTCGAAACCAAAACCGAAGCACCACTAATCCAGCCACCTGAAATCGTGCCGCCAGTCGCTGGTGGTGATCCGAGTCCGCTCCCAGTTGAAACAAAACCTCAACCCGAACGACCCATTCCGCCGCCTCCGGCGATAGAAAGTGTTCGCGAAAAGCCGGTCCCTTCCAGGACTCCTTTTGCTACCTCGGTACTTGGTCTGAACCTTTCGATCGAAGAACTCCAGGCGCAGGAAGCGGCACTTCAACAGGAGTTCTCCGCAAGGTTCCGTCGTGCGGTTGCTGCCACGCGCGATTCGCTCTCAGAAAAGCTCGATTCGGTTTTTGAGGGTCGCAAGCAGATTGACGAAGACTTGCTCGATCAATTGGAAGAGGTGTTGATAGCTGCAGACATTGGAGTTCCTACAACCCTTCACGTGCTCGAAACTGTGCGGAAGGGAATTGCGCGAAAACAGATTAACGATCTCGACGCGTTAAAAGCAGCAATCAAAACTGAGCTGTTGAATATCCTGAAGGCCTCTCAGCGAGAAGGGGTTGCGTCTGAGACATCTGTCCCCGAAAGCGTCGCGCCTTACGTGCTGATGATTGTAGGCGTTAATGGCGTCGGCAAGACTACGACGATCGGAAAGTTAGCCCAACGCATCAAGGCCGAAGGCAACGATGTTTTGATTTGTGCGGCAGACACTTTTCGCGCTGCGGCCTCCGATCAACTCGCAATCTGGGCCGAACGAACCGGAGTACCACTCATTCAACAGAAGCAGGGCACTGATCCTGCAGCCGTACTTTTTGATTCCCTGAAAGCAGCCAAAGCACGTGGTTCAGAAGTGTTAATCGTGGATACGGCTGGACGACTTCACAACAAGTCGAACCTGATGGCTGAACTCGAAAAGATGAAGCGCGTCGCCGCACGCGAAGTTGAAGGAGCGCCACACGAGACATTACTTGTTGTCGATGCAGTTACGGGTCAGAACGGATTGGAACAAGCGCGACAGTTTTTGAAAGTGGCTGGCGTAACGGGAATCGTATTGACCAAGCTGGATGGAACAGCAAAGGGTGGAATAGCCGTTGCGATCGCCAAGGAATTAAGCCTGCCAATTCGTTATGCAGGCATTGGTGAAAAGGTCGACGACCTTGTTGTTTTCGATCCTGAACAGTACGTTAACGGTTTGTTTGGAAATTGAGCGAATGCAAACCACTTCTTCAACATTAGTTCAACCTGCCGCGACCTGGACCGCCCTTGACGCCCGGATGATGGGCCGGGCTTTGGAGTTAGCCCAAAAAGGAGTCGGGCTTGTGAGCCCTGGACCATTGGTGGGTTGCGTCATCGTTAATGCTAGTGGCAAAGTCGCCGGCGAAGGTTTCTACGTTTTTGAAGACGTAAAACATGCGGAAACAATCGCGCTCGCAGCTGCCGGAGATGAAGCACGAGGTGGAACTGCCTACGTTTCGCTCGAGCCGCACGCGCATCACGGACGCACTTCTCCGTGCACGGATGCCTTGATTGCTGCCGGCGTGAAACGTGTCGTGGCGCCAATCGAAGATGCAAATCCTAAAGTCTCGGGAAAGGGGTTCCGGCATCTCACTGCGGCAGGAATCAGTGTCGAAACAGGTTTGCTAGCGACCGAGGCTCAAAAGGTAAACGAGTCGTATTTGCACTTCATGAAGACCGGACGACCATTTGTTCACTTGAAAATGGCGGTCTCCCTC
>QHXL01000064.1:11322-15137 GCA_003222935.1 Acidobacteriota bacterium | reverse complement strand
CGGGCGGTTGAGTACCTCGTTTTTCGATCGGACAAGCTGGCTTGTAACACCTATCACCTTTAAGAAAGAGCTTTGCGCCTTCACGACGACAAAGCCGACACACTGCATCTCTATACCTAGCCAATTAATTGCCTCCAGTCTTGTTAGACGGAAAAGTTTACAGGTTACGCAGCAGCGTCAACCCTTCATCCTTTGGGTTAAATCATTCAGACTTGAGATTGTAGATTCAGATTGGCTGATACAGCGCAATCGATTCAATCTGCAATCGTCAATCTACAATCGAAAATCGTTAGACTCGTCGTCGCTTTGGTGGGCGACAACCATTGTGCGGGATCGGAGTCGTGTCACGAATCGTCGTAACTCGAATACCTGCATTCGCAATCGCACGAATAGCAGATTCGCGACCGCCGCCTGGACCTTTTACGCGAACTTCACACTGATGCATTCCAGCTTCGTGGGCCTTCTTGGCAGCTTCATAAGCTGCCTGCTGCGCTGCAAACGGAGTCCCTTTACGAGATCCGCGAAAACCTCTGGCGCCTGCTGACGACTGGGAAATCAGATTACCCTCCAAATCGGTAATCGAAATCATCGTGTTGTTGAACGAAGCGGCAATATGCACTACGCCGTTGGGAACGTTCTTCTTCTCTTTCTTACGAAAGACTTTCTTCTTTCCACCTGTTTTAGCCATAAACTTTACTTTTGTGCTCTGTTCGTTGCGCCTCGTTCTTGATACTTTGCCAGCCGTTTGCTAACACAAAGCTCTAAGCACAAAGCTCCAAGTACTAATTATTTATTTCTTACCTGGTGCCTTCTTCTTGGCGATAGTTGCACGACGCGGACCCTTACGAGTTCTGGCGTTCGTATGTGTTCTTTGCCCACGAACGGGAAGCGCGCGTCGATGTCGAAGACCGCGATAACAGCCGATGTCCATCAATCTTTTGATGTCCATCTGAACACGTTTTCGGAGATCTCCTTCAATTTCACCTTGCGCTTCAAGAACACCGCGGATCCGACTTAACTCGTCCTCGCTCAAATCCTTGATCCGAGTGTCGACGCTCACGCCGGCTTCCTTCAATACGGAACTCGAGCGCGATCGACCGATTCCATAAATGTAAGTCAGACCGACCTCTGCCCTCTTGTTTGGCGGAAGATCCACCCCGGCTACACGTGCCATTGCT
This sequence comes from Acidobacteriota bacterium, assembly GCA_003222935.1. Lineage (GTDB taxonomy): Bacteria > Acidobacteriota > Blastocatellia > Pyrinomonadales > Pyrinomonadaceae > PSRF01. Next base: position 13,959 of record QHXL01000064.1, on the reverse strand, counting down.
ATTACTATCCTTGTCTCTGTTTATGTTTTGGATTAATGCAAATCACCCTAACCACGCCCTTGCGATGGATGACTTTGCACTTGTCGCACATCTTCTTTACTGACGCACGGACTTTCATGACGCAACCTCTAATCTCTAACGTTTACTTATAGCGATATGTAATTCGACCCCGATTAAGCTCGTAAGGCGAAAGCTTCTATCGCCTCTTGCTTCGCCATAACCTCTTAGGGTGAAAGTTTGACGTGGCCGACAAACTGCGGATGATAACACGCTGATCCACCTTTGCCAAGCCAAGCTCCGACTATCAGTTACAAGCAACTGAATACGGTGTCGAACCTTGCGTAGAGGCGACTCTCGTAAGCACTTCGGGGCCTTCCTCAGTGATGGCTATTGTGTGCTCCACATGGGCGCTCGGCTGCCCATCCATGGTCACGACCGTCCATCCGTCCGATAGAACCTTGGTAAAGTGCGTGCCCTTATTGACCATCGGCTCAACCGCGAAAACATAGCCGGCTTTGATCTTGGGGCCCAACCCGGGCTTGCCGTAGTTGGGAATTTGCGGATCTTCGTGCATCCGTCGACCGATTCCATGGCCTACATAATCGCGAACCACGGAATATCCATTCGTCTCGGCGTGATGCTGAACGGCCCACCCGATGTCGCCAAGATGATTCCCTGGTCTGCACTGCTCGATCGCCAGGTCCAAACACTCTTCGGCGATGCGAATCAACTTAAGTCTTTCCTCATCGACTTTGCCGACCGGAACTGTTGTGGCCGTATCACCGACGAACCCCTCAAGCGTGGCGCCACAATCTATTGAGAAAATGTCGCCATCTTTCAGTTTGTACCCTGAAGGAAAACCGTGGACGACTTGCTCATTAACTGAGGCGCAAATGGAGTAGGGAAATCCGTTGTACCCCTTGAAGGTCGGAAGCGCACCGGCATCGCGAATCATCTTTTCAGCGACTTTATCGATCTCGATAGTCGATATTCCCGGCTCTACCAACGAGCGAAGATGCGACAGCACCTGGCCGACGAGCTTCCCGGAAGCGCGCATCTTCTCAATCTCTTTTTTTGACTTCCCGATGATCATGTAACTATTGCTTCGATTTCCTTGTAAATCACTTCCGGATCTCTATTGCCATCAACCGTTCGTAATAAACCTCGAGAACGGTAGTAGTTCATTAAGGGACGCGTTTGCTCCTCATACGTGATAAGCCTGGCCTTCACAGTTTCGGGATTGTCATCAGCACGATGGGCAAGCTGCGTATCCGTATGCACGTCGCAAACATTGTCGTGTTTAGGTGGCTTGAAGTAAACGTTGTAAATCTCTCCGCACACCGGACAATTCCTACGACCCGTCATCCGTTTCTCGAGAATCTCTGTCGGGATGTCAATCAGCACCGGAAAAATCTCGTTTCCCTGCTCAGTCGCGAGACTTTCCAGACTCTCAGCCTGCGCGGGGGTTCGAGGAAACCCGTCCAGGATGTAGCCGTTTCTACAGTCGTCCTGGCTTGTTCGTTCCTTAACCAACCGAATTGTCAATTCATCAGGAACCAATCGTCCCTGGGCCATGATCTCCCGCACCTCCATCGCAAGCGGCGTTTGGGAGTCTTTGAGTGCGCGAAAGATATCTCCGGTGGAGATCTGCGGCAATTTCAAACGCTCTTGAAGCAAGCGCGCCTGCGTGCCTTTGCCAGCACCAGGCGCACCCATCAGGACTATTATCTTCGACATACGCGAGAGATGACTTGCGGTTTTGATTTAACGCGGTGCTAAAGCAACATCACAAAATCGTAAACCCAGGATCAGGTCAGGCTCTTCGTCCTCGCAATCGTCCTCCGCCACCAAGAAACCCTTCGTAATTCCTCATTACCAGCTGGGCCTCTATTTGAGAGACGGTATCCATTGCCACGCCAACGAGAATGAGCAGAGACGTACCACCGAAATAGAATTGATATCCCATTCCGGTCGGAATCCATCCCAGACCCGGTGTCGAGCTGACGAAGTTATCCAGATATGGACCAACCCATGGAAGTCTCGCGAGCTTGAAGCCGCTCAACATAAACTGCGGAACGAATGCGACCAGTGCCAGATAGATGGCGCCGACCATTGTCAGTCTCGTCAGTATTGAGTTGAGATATTCGGCAGTAGCTCTACCCGGACGAATACCCGGCATAAATCCGCCGTGCTTACGCAGGTTGTCTGACACTTCCTCAACGTTGAAAACGATCGAGACGTAGAAGAACGTGAAGAAAATGATCAACGAAAGGAAAATCAATTCGTAATACGGATCACTTGCGTGGAACGTTTGGAAGAAGCCGTAAACCTTGGCCCACAGCGAGTCGGCCTTAGCCGGATCCGGTGGAAACGCGGCAAACAAACTCTGCGGCATCGACAACACCGACGATGCAAAGATCACCGGGATCACACCACCCATGTTTATTTTCAGCGGCATGGTCGTCTGTTGACCGCCTACCAACTGTCGACCCACGTGACGCTTTGCATAACTCACGGGGATCTTCCGGCGGGCGGCCTCAACGAAGACGATGAAGGCAATAATTGCGACTAAGGCAACCGCCAGCGCAATTACTCCAATCGTTTCCATGGTATCGCCCCCACGAACACGTTCGAACA
>QHXL01000064.1:437-11301 GCA_003222935.1 Acidobacteriota bacterium | reverse complement strand
AATGCCGTTTCCGACACCGCGCTCGGTGATCTGTTCGCCCAGCCACATCACGAACATTGTTCCAGTGGTAAGTGTCAGAACTGTAGTTAACAAGAACCCCCAGGTTGGAGCACCGACGCCGTTGACCTGAAGCCAATGGGCCACAAACGAAGTTTGGATTCCTGCCAAACCAACCGTGAGATATCGAGTCCACTGGTTGATTTTCTGCCGGCCCATCTCCCCCTCTTCCTGCAACTTTTTCAACTGCGGTGACACAACGGTCATCAGCTGCAAAATAATTGAGGCGGTGATGTAAGGCGTGACGCCGAGCGCGAAGATCGAAATCGTGCGAAAGTTTCCGCCGGAGAAAAGGTCGAGCACACCAAGTAGTGTTCCCGCAACTTCACTCCAAACTTGATCGAGTCGAGCTTTGTTGATTCCGGGCGCACCGACGTGTGCACCAAGCCGGTATACAGCAAGCAGACCAAGCGTAAAGAAAATGCGCCGGCGCAGATCCGGCACATTGAACATATTCTTAACGGCAGCTAGAAACTTTTCCATTTGAATCCTTTGGTCGACGTTTCCGAACTAGCCCGCGATCTCTACAACAGCGCCACCGGCCTTTTCGATCTTCTCTCGCGCACTCTTCGTGAACCGATGTGCAGAAATGCGGAGAGGCTTCGAGATTTCACCGTTTCCCAGCACCACTACGTCGTGCTTGGCCTTCTTGATGATGCCCTTGCTGTGTAAGAGTTCTGGAGTAATTTCCTCGTCGGCGTTGAAATTCTTGTCGATCGCGGCCAAACTCACTTCAAGCCACTTTTTCTTAAAAATGTTGGTGAACCCGCGCTTCGGCAGTCGACGATGAAGGGGCATTTGTCCACCTTCAAAACCGATCTTGCGAGAATATCCTGAGCGAGACTTTTGACCCTTCTCACCCCGACCTGCGGTTTTTCCGAGACCTGATCCAGGACCTCGACCTACTCGCTTTTTCTTGTGTGTCGAGCCCTTTGCCGGCCGAAGACTGTTAAGACTGATAGCCATATCTACTCCGTTATTTTCCTACTCAACAATGCGCAATAAATGTGGGATCTTCGCAACGGCACCGCGCATAGAGTCAGTGTCCGGTCGTTCCACCACTTGATTGAGTTTGGTAATGCCCAGGCTTTTAACAACTGCTTTGTGTTTCTTGGGGGCCGCGATAAAACTCCGGTAATACTGGATTCTTATCGTGCCTGCTTTTGCCTGGTCGCTTTTCTTGCTTCGCTTCTCAGCCATGATACCTCGCTAGAATTACATCTCTTCGACTTGTTTACCACGCAGGCGCGCAAGTTCCATCGGATCCTTCATACGCAACAAAGCGTCGAACGTCGCTCGCACCACGTTGTGCGGATTGGTTGAACCGAGAACTTTTGTTCGCACGTCGCGAACACCGACCGCCTGCATTACAGCTCGCACCGCGCCGCCAGCGATCACGCCCGTACCTTCGGACGCCGGTTTGACTAAAACCCGACCCGCCCCGTATTCGCCGATGAGTTGATGAGGCAAGGTGTTATTGATCAACGGAACACGAATCAAACTCTTCTTCGCAGCTTCGATTGCCTTTTTGATCGCGAGAGGCACCTCTCGAGCTTTGCCTGTGCCAAAACCGTCATGTCCACCCTCATCTCCAACGACGACGAGCGCCGCAAAAGAAAGATTCTTTCCGCCCTTAACTACTTTCGTGACGCGATTGATGGATATCACTTGATCCTTCAGGTCGAGTCCCTGCGCGGGAATGCGTTGCTTGGGTTGTCTCATAGCTATTCTTTACTTTTCTTACGCGGCTTCTTTTCTACAGTTTCTTCCGGTGCAGCCTCTTCAGCTGTTTCTTCTTCAACTGCACTCGCTTCGTTTTTGTTAAGACCTGCTGATCTCGCTGCATCGGTCAACGCCTTGATACGACCGTGATACAAATAACCGCCACGATCGAAGACGACCTGCTCGATGCCCTTCGCTATTGCTCTTTCGGCAATTGCCTGGCCGACACGACGGGCGGCATCAAGATTCCCTCCGGAGTTACCGCGGAGATCCTTCTCGGTAGTTGACGCCGAAACAAGTGTCTGCCCTTGCTTGTCGTCAATCACCTGAGCGTAGATATGATTCAGACTGCGATAGATCGCGAGCCGAGGCCTGTCCGTGCTTCCCTTCACCTTACGTCGAATACGCTGGTGAATGGCTGTTCTTACAACTGCTCTATTCGTGTTTGCCATCTTCCCTCATTTCCAATTTTGAATGCCCGATATGCGTCTGTCTTGTCGGTGACTGACTAAAGGATCCTCATTCGCAAGTCACGACAAGCTAAAGCATATCGGACACCTTCAATCGGCAATCAAAAATCGACAATGCTCTACTTCCCTGTCTTACCGGGCTTCAACTTGATCGGTACATCTGCATAGCGAACGCCTTTACCCTTGTATGCGTCCGGCTTTCGCAGTCTGTGCATCTCGGCGGCAACCTGACCAAGCTTCTGCTTATCAATACTCGTCAACGTCAGCGTTGTCTGGTACTGCTGAATGCTTCCCTTGGTCGTCAGACGCTCGGCCTTGGCATCAACTTCGGGTGGCAGCGGAAATTCAATCGGATGCGAATATCCAAGTGAGAAAAGAACCTTCTTCCCCTGGACGTCAGCCTTATAACCTACGCCAACCACATCCATCTGCCGGCTAAAACCTTCGGTGACACCGAGGATAGCGTTGTTTGCCAACGCCCGCGCCAAACCATGGAGCGCCGCAACATCGTCAGAAGCTCGTTCTGCACGCAACTCTTCGCCTTCAACTTTAAAGCTGATGCCGGCGGGAATTGGAGTCTTCAAGGTGCCCTTCGGACCTTTGACTTCGAGCTGCTGCTCCTCGACCGTGACACTCACGCCCTTGGGCAACGAAATCGGTTTCTTTCCTATACGCGACATAATGTTATTTCCGATTTATGATTTCAGATTGCAGATTTTTCTTTCAGTCACTTGAGCCGGTGCTGTCAGCGACTCAATCTGAAAACTGCAATCTTCAATCTGCAATTAGTAGATTTGGGCCAACAACTCTCCGCCGATGTTCTCTCGCCGGGCTGTTTTGCCACTCATCAATCCCTTGGAGGTCGACACGATATTGATGCCGTATCCACCAAGCACTTTTGGAATCTCACTCGAACCGACGTAGACACGTCGCCCGGGAGTAGAGACTCTTTTTAGATACGTAATCGACGAGGTACCACGCGCGTCGTAACGGAGGAAGATTCGAATCGTACGCTTCAACCCCTCGCCCTTGATGACGAAGTTATTGACGTAGCCCTCTTCCTTCAGAATACGGGCAATTTCCAGTTTGAGCTTCGAAGCCGGAATATCAACTCGCGAGTGCTTAGCCGCAATTGCATTGCGGATTCGGGTCAACATATCGGCGATAGGATCAGTCATGTATCACTCCAATTTCAGATTGCTGATTTCAGGTTGCAGATTGAAAATCTGACATCTGCAATCCAACAATCTGCAATATTTTTACCAGCTCGACTTTACGACGCCAGGGATTTGGCCCTGCAACGCCAGTTCGCGAAAACAGATGCGGCACAAGTTGAACTTGCGTAAATAAGCGCGCGGTCTGCCGCATCGTTTACATCGCGTGTAGGCTCGTACCGAGAATTTCGGTTTACGTGCCGCTTTCGCAATCAATGATTTCTTTGCCATAAGATTCGTTCTTCGTACTTTGTACTTTGTGCTTTGTTCTAACCAGGTACTAGGAGCCAAGCACAAAGAACAAAGCTCTAAGTACAAAGTTCGTTAAGTTCTAAACGGCATCCCCATCGCTTTGAGTAGCGCCCGCGCCTGTTCGTCGTTGCGCGCAGTGGTAATAATGGAAACGTTCATACCTCGCAGCTTATCTACCTTGTTGAAATCAATTTCCGGAAAAATTAACTGCTCGCGAATACCGATCGTGTAGTTTCCTCGTCCATCAAAAGCCTTGGGCGATACACCGCGAAAGTCTCGCACGCGAGGAAGCGCAACCGACATCAGCCGATCGAGAAACTCGTACATGCGGTCGCCACGCAGTGTCACTACAACGCCGATGGGCATTCCCTGTCGCAGCTTGAAAGAGGCGATCGACTTTTTCGCCTTTGTGACCACCGGCTTCTGTCCGGTAATAGCCCGCAACTCATCCGCAGCAGTGTCGAGTATTTTCGCGTTCGCGATTGCCTCGCCCATCCCCATGTTGAGGACGACCTTCTCAATGCGCGGAATCGCCATTGGATTCTGGATACCAAACTCCTTGGCGATCTGCGGCGCCACGTCTTTCTGATATCGCTCTTTTAACCTTGCAGCCATTTCAGTTCCTCGTATGCAATTCTTACTTTTCCAATGAATGACCACTCTTGGTAGCCACGCGCGTCTTCGACTCGCCCACACCTTCATATCTGACGCGACTTGGTTTACCAGATTGCGGGTCGATCAATTGAACATTGGATATATCAATGAAAGCTTCTTTATCAACGATGCCGCCGCCGCGATTGGCCTGCGGGTTCGCCTTCTGATGACGCTTAATCATTCCTGCGCCTTCTACTTTGATCTTGCCTCTCGCTGGTGCTACCTCGAGCACACGACCACGCTTTCCTTTATCGCGCCCAGCAATAATTGCAACCTGATCGTTCTTTCTGATTTTCGAGCGCTTTGTGCCTGGCATACTCTTAAATTACCTCCGGCGCGAGTGAAACAATCTTCATAAAATTCTTATCGCGCAGTTCACGGGCCACTGGTCCAAACACGCGGGTGCCAATTGGCGTCCCATCTTCCTTGATGAGCACTGCGGCATTTTGATCAAACCTTACATAAGAGCCGTCAGCTCGCCTGACTTCTTTTCGCGTACGAACTATGACAGCGTCCTGGACGGTGCCCTTTTTGATTCTTCCGTCAGGCGAAGCTGCCTTAACCGTTACTTTGATACGATCGCCCAGACTTGCAATCTTTCCGGTGGATCCGCCAATAGGCATGATCATTTCCACCCGTCGAGCTCCCGAATTGTCGGCAACCTCCAAAGAGGTTTGCATCTGAATCACTGTCGTTACCTCCGGTTTGGGCCTTTGGTCTTTTGTCCCGGGTCATGGCAAAGCCAAAGACCGAAGGCCAAAACCCAAAAACCAAATCTCTTACTTCGCAGCTTTCTGCACTATCTCAACAACGCGCCAACGCTTGCGGGCCGACAATGGTCGCGTCTCAACAATTCTCACCTTATCGCCGACCGTCGCGCCAAGCTCGTCATGGGCCATAAACTTGGAAGTGCGACGAACATACCTTCGATACTTGGTGTGCTTAACTAATCGATCCACTCGAACAACGACCGTCTTCTGCATTTTGTCGGAGGAGACAGTTCCGACTTTCTGAGAACGGTGCGGCCGACTCGTCGACTCTGAAGCGGTTGCTTCTTTCGCTGCGGGTGTAATGTTTTCTTGATTCTCTGCCATTCTTTCACACACTTTCGTTGGCCCACTCGAGGGAAGCCAACCTATTTTCGATCTATGAACGCTGCTTCGATAAAGTCTCGATGCGAGCTAACGATTTCTTCTCCTGCCGAATGCGCTTCACTGCGTCGACTTCACCCAGGGCCAATTTGAAATTGAGACGAAACAGCGATTCACGCAGACGCACGGCTTCAGCTCGCAATTCCTCTCCACCCATCTCTTTATACTTGTCTAACTCTTCGCGACGTTTCATTGCTAAATCGCGCCTCCTTCTTGATCAGCACGTGTTACAAACTTCGTCTTGATCGGAAGTTTCTGTGCAGCCAAACGCATTGCGTCTCTTGCCGTCTTCTCATCGACACCTTCGATCTCGTACAGAATGCGACCCTGCTTAACCACTGCCACCCAGTACTCCGGAGCGCCTTTTCCTTTACCCATACGAGTTTCGGCAGGTTTCTTCGTAACCGGCTTATCCGGAAACATCCGGATCCAGATCTTGCCACCACGCTTGATATGACGAGTCATCGCAATACGAGCGGCTTCAATCTGACGATCAGTTATCCATGCGGGTTCCAGGCACTTCAACCCAAACTCACCGAAGCTGATCTCGCTGCCACGAGTTGCGACGCCGGTCATGCGACCTCGCATCTGCTTTCGGTGCTTTACTTTTTTCGGCATCAACATGATGTTCACATATTTCAGATTGCCGATTGCAGATTGCAGATTGAATGAGCCATTCGCTCGCTAGCGCCAATCTAAAATCTGAAATCTGAGATCTGAAATCTCCTATTGGTTGTCTCCTCGAGGCCGTCTGCCGTCCGGTGAGCCGCCGCCTTCACGTTCGCGTCGGGTGCGTGGTCGCCGTTCGCGTTCTCCAACCCTCGTTTCGTTGATCGGATCTGAACCGGTACCGCGAGCCATCGCAGCTTTGGGATCCAAAATCTCACCACGATAAATCCAAACCTTCACACCAATCTGACCAAAAGTCGTTCGCGCTTCAGCAAGACCGTAGTCGATGTCAGCGCGGAGCGTGTGAAGTGGTAGCTGTCCCTGAAGATGCCACTCGCTGCGAGCGATTTCAGCGCCATTCAAGCGACCACTAACCTTCACCTTGATTCCCTGGGCGCCAAATCGTAGCGACTCTTCGACGGCCTTTCTCATCGCACGTCGAAAAGCGATGCGCTTCTCGAGTTGGGCGGCAATCTTTTCAGCTTGCAGCTGGGCGTTGAGCTCTGGCTTATGAATCTCTTGAATCGAAACAAGAACTTCGCGACCGGTCTTGGAAGAAAGATCACTCTTGAGCTTGTCGATCTCAGCACCCTTGCGGCCGATGATGATGCCCGGGCGCGAGGTGTAGATGATGATCTTGAGACGATTCGCTGCACGCTCTATATCGACGTGCGAAACTCCCGCACCAGCAAATCGCTGCTTTAGATCTCGCTTGAGCTTGAGGTCCTCCAACAAGAACTCGCCGAACTGCTTTTTGGCAAACCAGTGCGAGTGCCAGTCTTTGTTGTAGCCAAGTCGAAAACCGTATGGATGAACTTTTTGACCCACAATCTTCTCCGTTCAGGATCTTCTTCGTTTGAGATCTGAGATCTGAAATCTCAGGTCTTCTATTCTTCCGACTTCTTTTTCTTCGAAGCCTTCTTCGCTGCAGACTTCGTACCTTCTTCAGCGGCTTCTGCCTTGGGCGCTGCCTTCTTTGTTCGCGGCGCTGCTGCCGCGCCACCGCGCTTCCGCCCCTTGCTTTCAGCCAGCTTGGCCGGCTTCGCAGGCGTTGCATCGACAACCTTCACGCCTTTTACTTTAGGTTCAGGCTTAGCGTCGTTGCTGAGCGAAATCGTTACGTGGCAAAAGTGCCGTTGTTCACGATAGGCCCGCCCCTGGGGCGCTGGTCTAACCCGACGTCGATTCTTCGTAGGCCCACGGTCGACGAATGCTGTACGCACCCAGAGATCGTCCGGATCGATCGAAATGTTTGCTTTCTCGGCGGCCTCGTTTGCATTCGCAATAGCCGAACGCATGCATTTTTCAACATGGGTTGCCGCTCGCTTCTTTGAGAATCGCAGAATCGCCAAAGCCTGGTTCACATCCTTGCCGCGGATCATGTCCACGACCAGGCGCGCCTTCTGCGCTGATCCTCTTAAGTACTTTGCACTCGCTGTTGCTTCCATCCTGAACCTCGTTACGTCTCGTTATTCGTGAACCGCTAATCGTGAATCGTTTTTTTTGCGATGAATCATGAACCTGACAAACCTGGCGATTCATGATTTACGATTCACAACTTCACGTTATTTCGGCGGTCCGCCTACCTTACTGGTCTTCTCAACCTTTGTTCCCGAGTGGCCTTTGAACGTTCTCGTTGGCGCAAACTCGCCCAACTTATGGCCCACCATGTTCTCAGTGACGTAGATAGGCAGATGGCGTTTTCCGTTGTGAACTCCAAACGTCAAGCCAACCATATCGGGAGTAATCGTCGAACGACGCGACCATGTCTTGATGACAGGAGGACGTGAACCAGCGTTGCGCGCCTTCTCAACAGCCTTCACTACACCTTTGTCGATGAACGGTCCTTTTTTAACTGAACGAGCCATATCTCTCCTAAATTTCAGATTGCAAATTGCAGATTGCAGATTTGACAACCAAATCGAAACCCGCTTGATTCCCACGACTTCCGACTGCACGTAACAATCTGCAATCTGAAATCTTCAATCGACAATATCCTTACTTCGTTCTTCGATCCTTCAGAATCATCTTCTGAGTTCGCTTGTTACTCCGCGTCTTGTATCCGCGGGTTGGCTGACCCCAGGGTGTAACGGGATTGCGTCCACCGGAGGTCTTACCTTCACCACCACCGTGCGGGTGATCGACAGGGTTCATCGCTACACCACGGACCTTGGGTCGCAAACCTTTCCAACGTGAACGACCCGCCTTACCAAGCGATACATTCTCGTGCTCGATATTTCCGACCTGGCCAACGGTCGCTTTGCAAACTAGCGGTACTCGTCGAACCTCACCTGACGGCATACGCAACTGTGCGTAGCTGCCTTCCTTTGCAACCAACTGCGCGAACGTTCCGGCTGAACGCGCCATCTGTCCGCCTTTGCCCGGACGCAGCTCAATATTGTGAATCTGCGTTCCTAGAGGGATATTGATTAGCGGCAACGTATTGCCTGGAAGGATGTCAGCATCGGCGCCGCTCACGATTGTCTTGCCAACTTCCAATCCCGTCGGCGCGATGATGTAACGCTTTTCGCCGTCGATATAGGTAACGAGGGCAATTAGGAACGCAGATTCACAATATTGAGCTGCGTCCGGGCACTCCGTCTTTGTCGCGCTTGAAATCGATAATTCTATAAAAGCGCTTGTGACCGCCGCCGCGACGCCGAACCGTGATTCGACCGTCATTGTTGCGACCCGAAATTCGTTTCTTCGGTTCCAGCAGCGCCTTCTCAGGTACCGCGCCAACCGTCAATTCATCTCGCGTCAGGTACGTTTGATAACGTCGCGCTGGTGATGTGGGTGTAAGTTTCTTTATGCCCATGTTTATATTTCCGATTTCAGATTGCAGATTGTAGATTTAAAAACAACTGCACGAATCTTCGAACCCAAGGTCAATCTGAAATCTGCAATCAACAATCTGCAATAACCTTATATCGCTTCGCCGTAATCAACCGGCTTCTCACCCTGCTTCAGCGTGACATACGCTTTCTTCCAGGATGGTTTGCGTCCTTCAAAGCGGCCGCGTCTCGCGGTCTTACCCATGAAATTAATCGTTCTCACATGATCAACTTTGACCTGAAAAATCGTCTCTACAGCCGATTTGATCTCAGGCTTGGTTGCATGCTTATCAACCCTGAACGTAAGCAACTGCTGCTTGTCCTGAGTTTCTTCCTTTGCGACCAGCGCCTTCTCAGTAATCACAGGCGACTTGATGATGTCCCAAACTGTTCTCATCGCTTATGCCGCCTCCTCTTTCTTAGGTTTGCGTGTTCGCTTTGGTTTGGCTGGCGCTTCTTCAACTGCAGCCGGAGCTTCACCGCTCTTCGAACCGAGTAACTGCTCGAGCTCCGTCGCGGCATCGCGCGACAACACCAGGTGATCGTGATACAGCAGGTCGTAGATGTTCAGACCAAAGCTGTTCACAACCTTTGCGTGACGAACATTGCGAGCAGATAGGATCAAGTTCTCGTTTTCGAGAGAATCAACGATCAATGTCTTTCCGCCTAATCCGAGCTTGCCGAGCGACGTCGAAAAATCTTTCGTCTTCGGTTTATCCATTGACCAGGCTTCAATCACAAACACGTTGCCTTCACGCACTCGCGCAGACAGCGCCGAGCGCAATGCACCCTGGCGCATCTTCTTCGGCATGTTGTAAGACCAATCTCGTGGCTGGGGACCATGAACATTGCCGCCGCCCTTCCATAGTGGCGATCGAAGCGAAGCAATTCGAGCGCGGCCCGTTCCTTTTTGCTTCCAGAGCTTTCGCCCGGAACCCGATACATCGCCGCGAGTTTTCGTTGCCGATGTACCCTGGCGACCATTCGCCATGAAGTTTCTAACGGCAGCGTGAATCAACGCCTCGTTCAACGGCGCGCCAAAAACAGCGTCGGACAACTGGACTTCGCCAATTTCCTCGTTCTTTAGGTTGTGCACCTTAACTGTCGGCATAACTAACTCCTACTTTTTCGTCACCTTGCGAACGATTACTACGCTTCCAAAAGCGCCGGGCACCGCACCACGAATCATTAGCAAATTGTTTTCGGCATCGACACGAGCAACAGTCAACCCCTTGATGGTGACGCGCTCATCTCCCATGTGTCCCGACGAACGCGTTCCCTTGATAACTCTTGAAGGGTAAGCCGACGCACCGATTGAACCGGGCGCACGTACGTTCATCGAACCGTGCGATTCAGGACCACGATTGAAGTTGTGGCGCTTGATCGTCCCGGCAAAACCGCGACCCTTTGAACGGCCAATCACATCAACCATTTCGCCATCAGCAAACTGATCGACAAGAACCTTGTCGCCGACGTTAGTGCTGTCGTCGGAACTGGAAAGTCGAAATTCCTTCAGAATGCGAGTAGGAGGAATGCCGCCACCGGTCTTCTCGAAGTGACCTCGCATCGGCTTGGTGACATTCTTCAACTTGAGCGGGTTGTCGTCGACAAGACCGAGCTGCACGGCGTCGTAACCGTCTTTACCTGCCGAAGATTTCTTCTGCACGACAACACACGGACCAGCCTTGATCACCGTAACGGGCGTGACCGTTCCGTCTGGCGCGAAGATCTGCGTCATGCCGATCTTTCTTCCGATGATTCCGTTAATCATAGGTTTCAAACTCTCTTATTACCGGTTGATTGCCGATTTCCAATTGCCGATTGCCGATTAAAAAAACCAA
>QHXL01000064.1:0-384 GCA_003222935.1 Acidobacteriota bacterium | reverse complement strand
CGGAAATCGGCAATGCCTTATTGTCTACCGAATGCTTTGATTTCAACGTCCACGCCAGCGGGCAGGTCGAGCTTCATCAGCGCATCAACCGTCTGGGGCGTCGGATCCAAAATATCCATCAGCCTCTTGTGCGTACGAATCTCAAACTGCTCACGCGATTTCTTGTCGACGTGTGGCGAACGTAAAACTGTCCACTTATTCTTGACGGTCGGTAGCGGAATTGGCCCAGCTACACGCGCCCCGGTGCGTTTTGCAGTTTCAACGATTTCCGTTGTTGACTGGTCCAACACTCGGTGATCGTAAGCCTTCAGGCGAATTCGAATCTTTTCATTCATAATGTTTTGTGCTTTGTACTTTGTTCTTTGTACTTTGACTGAGCCCGTT
>QHXL01000063.1:12441-21202 GCA_003222935.1 Acidobacteriota bacterium | reverse complement strand
AACGACAAACCACCGAAAATCGATGCGCACTGGAATTCCATAAATGCGCGTGACGGTGATTTGCCGTTTATAGAAGGCGAGAAAACTCATGTCAGGTTTCGAATGCAGTCGCTTCCGTATCAATCAGCGTGTGTGGTTCTGTTCGCGCAACACGTCGCAGTAAAAGCGGCTCTTCAAACAACTGCGACAGTCCACGCACGATCGCAAACCGGGGATCTTCAGCAACACGCACCGCCAATCCCAGTTCCTTTTGTAGATACTGTGGCAGACCATCAAGTAACGCCCCGCCGCCAGTAAGAATCAGGCCTCGATCGTAAATGTCGCCCGCAACCTCCGGCGCGAGTTCAGTCAGCATGTTGCTGACTTCTTCCGAGATGCGTCGAATTATCGGTAAGGTGACTGCGTAAACTTCTCCGGCCGAAATGTCTACCGCACCAGGACTACCGGTTTGCACGTCACGTCCGCGTACTTCGATTTTCTTGTTTGGATCTTTCGGCTCGATGGCGGAGCTCAACTCGAGTTTCAAACGTTCGGCTGAGGGAACCCCGATAGTCAGGCCGCGATGTCGTCGCAGGCGGTCCATGATGGCAGCATCGATATCGGAACTGCCGATTCTTTCAGCTCGTGAAGCAATGATCGACCCGCTAACGATTGCTGCGACGTTCGGTGTGCCACCGCCAATGTCCACAACGGCGGATGCGTGCTCGTCTGAGATTGGCACCCCGGCGCCAATCGCTGCGGCTTGACCTTCCTCGATCATGTAAACGCGACTAATGCGTGCTTCCTCGGCCGCACTCAATAGCGCTCGCTGTTCAACCTGAGTAACTTCGGACAACACGCTCATGATTGCCCGACGGCTAAAATGTGAGATGCCACTGCGAGCCTCTCGCACGAAGTGGTCAAGCAACGCTCGCGTTCTCTCAAAATCTGCAACGACCCCGTCGACCAGTGGGGATATGACCATCACGTCGCGTGCTTCGCGACCTTGCATCTTGTGAGCTTCACTGCCGAACGCGATGGCGTCGCCTGTGATCTTGTCGACCGCAACAACCGATGGTTCGTCTATGACAATGCCACGACCTCGAACCGCTATGATCGTGTTTGCTGAACCCATATCGATCGCCATCGAATCCGACACGAGGTCCCGCAAAGCGTTAAGGCCTATCAGCGATCCCGTCTTCCCGATGAACGACATAAAACACTGAAGGTGAACAACTACGGACGAGTGCCTATGTCCGTCGCGTTCACCTTTCTCCTCCCTGAAGTCTTACAAAAGTCTGAATCAGGAGCGCCCTTATGACTTTGACACCGCTGAACAAGACAAGTTTCTAAACTTTATGCACAAACATTATAGCGCGGCCGCGTACCACTTAGGACTGTGGCTACCACGCCCCACTGGCCCGTTGCCAGTCCACCTCCCAGAGTACGACCGGCTGTTGGCGGTTTTTTACCGTAATTGGATCGCGTGCCTCCAACCGATATCGACTATGCGCAGCTTTAGCGGTCGCATCGCTAAGTAGAATTTCGCCGCCTTTCGCGTTTGTTTCGAGTCTCGATGCAGTATTCACGGCGTCTCCGATAGCAGTGTATTCCGAACGTCGTTCCGAGCCGATGTAACCAACCGTGACTTCGCCGGTATGGAGTCCCATACCCACACCAATCTCCGGCAAGCCTTCGGCATGTAACTCCTGATTGATACCCAAAACTCTACGCTGCATGGCAACGGCAGCGTTCAACGCATTCGACGCGTCTTCCGGAGTTGCGGTAGGCGCACCGAACAACGCCATCAAACCATCACCGAGGTATTTATCCAATGTACCTCCGTGCGCGAAGATAATGTCAGTCATCGCTGAGAAATAGCGATTAAGCAAACTAACGATCTTTTCCGGAGGCGCGTGTTCGGAAATACGCGTGAAGCCACGAATGTCGGCGAACAAGATCGTTATGGTCTGGTTAACGCCGCCGAGCTTAAACGACTCGGGATTCTCGAGCATCTGCTTAACTACATACTCCGGAAGAAAACGGCTGTAGTTTGCGCGCGCCACTTCTTCGCGTGCGAGGCGTTCGTGAGCTCGAGCGTTCTCAACGGCGATTGCAGTCTGCGCGGCAACTGCGCTGATCAATTCCAGGTCGTCAGGTTTGAATGCGGCAAATGGATCAAGTCGATCGGCATAGAGCGCTCCATGCACACGAGTGTCGGCGACCAGGGGTGCGCATATCGTCGAACGGACACCCTGCGACACAATCGAATCAACCCCAGCAAATTGTTCGTCGGAAGCTGCGTCCTGGGAGAGCAACGCAACCCGGTCCCTCATTACTTTTCGGGTAATCGTTCTACCTATCGACAATTTACGAGCATGCGCTTCAAGTTTATTGTCGCGGGCACGCATGGCTATTGGAGTCAGTACGACATCCTCCAGGTCGTCACTTGAGCCGCTTTCGGCGAGTAGTGCGACGACGCGATCAGCTGGTGTCGATCTGAAAATAACGTCCGTGGCTTTGTCGAAGATCGCGTTCAAGTCGAACACCGACCCCAGGGTCTTACTCATTTCATAAAGCGCGGTAAGAATGTTTGCTTTCCGTTGAAGCGTGTCGAGCATCTTGTCGCGATGAGGTGCCGTGGTGACTTCGTCTTTCGAGCGAAGTACCGTGCTCATCACGTCGTTTGCTGAAATCAGAAGTTGTGTGTGTCCGAGTGGCTTGTCGTCGTAACGAACGTCAGTTGTTCGTTCTTCGGGAGGTTGTTCGAAGCGCAGAGTGCTGGCGCCAATCGTTATGCGATCACCGTTCTTGAGTTGCTGATCAAATTGCGCGTCACCGTTAATAAAAACTTTATTCGCACTACGGCGTAGTTGACCGTTGATGACAGCGCCATCGACGATCGTGAACGTACCCGAGTCTGTTTGCTTGATGTGTGCGTGATAACGCGACGCTCTTGGGTCATCCAGGACCACCGAATTGTCGGGAGCCCGGCCAATTGTGCAAACCGCTTGAGCGACGAAATTAAACTGCCATTGTCGGCCACTTGCGTCGGTGATCTTCAGGTGAGCCATTCTAAGTTGATCCTAACAGCAGGTCGTGATGACTGACAACCGTTGGGCCTGAAAGAGAATGTCTAAATGATCATTAGACAAAACCACTTCTAATCCGTCGTTTAGGACCGGACCGACGACTCAAAAGCAAGGGACAAAGCAGCACGCTTAAGATATGATGCCGCCGCTGCACCTCGCCACCTTCTATGGAGTCAAACTTTATGAATACTTCGATTGCGCGAGCCTGTTTCACTCTCCTCTTGATCCTCGCTTCATCGATTGCACTGCAAGCTCAAACGCAGTCTAAGACCGCAAAATCGACCGGGTCAATTTCCGGAAAGATCACTATAAAGAATAAAGGTACCGCCGGTGTCCTGGTGTCGATCCGCCGCGCGGAAATGGGTAGTCCTTTCGAAACCTTAGCCGGAGCAGTAAGCGATCAAGAGGGTAACTATCGCATTACAAATGTCGGCCCGGGTTCTTACGATGTCACTCCCGGAAATCTTGCGTATGTCGTTCCGGACAACAACACCGGTCGTTCGCGACCCGTTACCATCGTGGAAGGCGAGAACGTCGAGAACATCAACTTTACATTAGTTCGCGGTGGGGTAATTACAGGCAAGATTACCGACGCGGATGGACGACCGGTGATTCAGCAGCCGGTTCGTCTTGTTCGTGCAGATCCCGATCCACGAAATCCTCAAGTAGTCAGAACTTCGATTGCAATCAGCAACCAGGTTACTGACGATCGTGGCATCTATAGAATTTTCGGGCTGAGCGCGGGCCGCTATAAAGTAGCGACTGGTCGAGCGGAGGATGGAACGCCCAGTTTCACCCAGACTGGACGCTCGGTATACAAAGAAGTCTTCTATCCCGACGTTACGGATGTGGCCAAGGCAACTGTGATCGAAGTAACGGAGGGAAGCGAAGCGACTAATATCGATATCACGCTGGGTAGAGCCACGGAAACATTTTCAGCAAGCGGAAAAGTTGTTGACGATAAGGGTGTCGGTATTCCTGGCGCCAGGTTCGGATTGCAGCGCCTGATCGGTGATCGACCTGAGTACATGAATGCGTTTGTTAGCAGTAATGTCGCAGGCAACTTCTCCGCTGAAGGTTTGTTACCCGGTAAGTACACCGTGTTCTTGATGACTGAATCAAATACGGAACTGAGACCTGACAACACCACTTTTGACATCATCGACTCTGATATCACAGGTGTCACGATCCGCCTCGTGAAGGGTGGATCGATCTCAGGCATAATCGTCCTCGAAAGTGAAAACAAGCAGGCGTTTGCCAAACTGGCCCAGCTACAAGTTGTGGGTTATGTCCAAAGTGGTTCTGCCTACACCATGGGAATGTCCGGTCGTTCAACAATTGGCGCAGATGGAAGTTTTCGAGTGGGAGGATTGTCAGCTGGAACAGCTATCGTAAATCTTAGTCCCACGATGGATATGAACCAGATTAAAGGATTTCTGGTCTCGCGAATTGAGCGCGATGGTGTGGTCCAGCCTAAAGGAATTGAGTTAAAGGAAGGGGAACAGGTTACCGGTGTTCGTATGATCGTTAGCTATGGCAATGCTGCGATCCAGGGGGTTGTAAATATTCAAAATGGACCGTTGCCTCCCAACGCAAGAATTGTTGTGCGCCTGGTGAAGCCCGGTGAAAACAGCAGCCAATTGCGTCCACCAAGGGTTGATGAACGCGGGCGGTTCGCGGCAGATGGAATACCTCCCGGTACTTATGAGATTTCGGTAAACGTGGTAGGCGTACCCCAAACACCTCGTCTACCAGGTGCTAAACAACTCGTCGATCTTCAGGATGGAATAACGACGGAGGTGTCGATCACGTTGGATTTAGCAACCGCTGCAAAGCCTTAACGGAGTTTAAGAAAGCTTCTGTCCGACAACTCGAGGAGTAAGACATCAATGTTCGAAAGTGCCCCTACCTCAAGTGAGCGCAAAATCAGAGTTGTTCAGTCAGTGTTCGCACTTGCAATTGTGATCGTCGCTACGTTTAGTAAAGCGAGCTCTCAAACGTCAGCGACTCCCCAATCCGAAGAAGCTAAAACTGGATCGATCACCGGTCGAGTAGTTAATGAAAGTGGACAGCCACTCCCTGGTGTTCCGGTGTCTGCTCGGTTGGCCGGGTATACATTAGGAATCCGCACCGTTACTTCAAACCTGGAAGGGAACTTTCAGATTAACGGGCTTGATCCAGCGGTGTATTACGTTACTGCCAATGCCCCGGCTTACATCATCCCTCCGATCGATCCGGATACACCTCAACCTGTCTATCGCATTGGCGATTCTGTCCGACTCGAACTGGTTAAGGGTGGAGTAATTACTGGGACCGTTACGAATTCAACCAACGAGCCAATTGTGGGTGTGCGCGTCCGCACGCTTCTTATCAAGGATGCGAGCGGCAAACCGACTAAAGCTGGTCTGTATTCATTTGGAGAACGATCCACGGATGACCGAGGTATCTATAGAATTTACGGACTCCTTCCGGGAACGTACATAGTTCAAGCCGGTGGGACTGGCGCATTTTCGAACGTCAACCCGGGCGATCTGGAGGCGCCCACATTTGCACCGTCATCAACTCGTGACACGGCAAGCGAAATCCAGGTTAGAAGTGGTGAAGAAACAAATGCCGACATACGTTACCGAGGTGAAGCGGGACGGGTCATCAGCGGTGTAGTGAAATCATCTTCACCCTCTGGAGCCTCAATAGCTCTCATGCGTTTAGGCGACGGACTATTGCCTACTAATACTTCTTACCAGGTACCGGGGACTAAGGGGTTCACTCTGTACGGGGTTGCTGATGGCGAATATGAAATCGTTGCGCAGGAAGTGACCTCGTCGCTTTCATCCCCGTATCCCGATATGGCTTTTTCAGATCCGTTGCGTATTAGCGTTAAGGGAGCTGACGTTACCGGACTGGAGTTAATTCCGAAGCCCCTCGGATCGATTGGCGGTAAAGTTCTGCTTGAATCTTCGAAGCTGACCGAGTGTCAGAACAAGCGACAACCATCATTTTCGGAAACTCTAGTGACGTTGGCCCAGAGCAAGAAAGAACGCGAAACTGATCCAACAGCACTCTTTAGATTTCTTGGGAGTACCTCAGCTGTTGATCGGGATGGAGCATTTTCAGTTAAGAACATTGGTCCCGGCCAATATTCGTTCAACCCACGCTTCTTCGGTAAGTACTGGTATTTGAGATCCATGACGCTAGGAGCTGCCCCGGCAGGACCAACAGCAAAAACCACGATTTCGTCAGCCAGGGACGCAGCACGTAACTGGACGGTATTGAAGGCCGGCGAACGGGTAACGAACGTGACGATTACCTTAAGCGAAGGCGCGGCCTCTATTCGTGGAAAAATCGCGACGGGCGAAGACGCCAAGCCGGCACCCGGTTCACAGGTCTATCTGGTTCCCGCAGAGCGAGACAAACTCGACGATCCCTTGCGTTACTTTGTTTCGGATATTGGTGGCGATCTAGCGTTTTCGCTAAACAATTTGCCGCCAGGTCAATATTTGAGTCTCGTGCAAGCGCCAGTAGAAAACCCGCCCACAACGACGGACAAATTGCGATTGCCCGATGCTACCGAAGCACGGACAAAGATCCGTCGTGCAGCGGAAGCAAGCAAGTCGGAGGTCGAGCTAAAGCCTTGCCAAAACCTTACCGATTACCGTCTTAAATTGAAGCCATGAGACGGCTGAAATACCTCTTAGTTGATTATCGACACTTTCCCGGGCTACTCTTATCCTCAGGTCAAAACCTTGACGCTCCGCAAGACCGCTTGCTAGACTCCAAGTACATACCAACAGGGCCCGACGCAACTCGGCGTCGCTCGTTTTTCTCCTAGACCCGCGCGTGCGGCGCAGTCTGATTTTTCACATCGATGGAGGTGCAATGGTGGGCTTTAAAGTCGGCCAGAAAGTTGTTTACCCGAATCATGGAATCGGGACCATCGAGCAGATTGAGCAGAAGCAAATAGGCGCTACACTCCTACCCTTCTATACGCTTCGTCTCGCTGCTAATAATTCTCTAGTACTAGTCCCCGTTTCAAATGCCTCGGAAGTGGGCTTGCGAGCCCCGATTTCATCAGGCGAGTGCGATATGCTCTTCAAAGCACTGGCAGATGATTTTTCCTCTCCAGCTAACGATTGGAAGGATCGCTTCAAAGACTTTTCTGAAAAGATGCGAACCGGTGACATATTTGAAGTGGCAGATGTACTAAAACACTTGACCTATCTCAGCAATCTCAAACCCCTCTCTTTTCGTGAACAACGAATGCTGGAGCGCTCGCGCTACCTGGTTGTATCGGAACTGGCAGCAGTTTGCCGTCAACCCGAATGCAACATCGAACCACGAGTAGACCAGGCGATCGTTCGCGCATGCACTAAGCATGACCGGCGACCAGTGCGGGCACGCGCTGCCGGAGCCGCCTCGGGTCACTGATTGCTTAAAAATCCACGCTTTTCCTTGTGAATCCGTCCCCGTCCCGGCTAACGCCTGGGTGTGTCTTGGGGGTTCAGCGACGGGACCCGCTGTTCTCTATCTGCTGTCTTTCACTCGTCCGTGCTATGATTTTTCAGATAGGAGACTTTTTGGTAAGAATAGACGGCGAACCTTACTCGCCTTGTTAAGATGGACGAACTTCCAAGTATCTGGCTAGTTTTATTCTCGCAGAGGGCGACGCTGCTACCGCCAGCAGCGCGACTGCAACCGCAATCAAACTTATCTCTGTTGTCATTCTTGTTGCTGCCAATGGGTTTTTTGTGGCTGCCGAGTTTGCCCTGGTCGGCGTCAGGGCTTCCAGGATTGAGACGTTGGCGGCAGCTGGGAGTCGCGCGGCGAAAAGATTGTTATCCCTTCTGCAAAACCTCAACGCCTATCTTTCGGCATGTCAGCTCGGAATCACGCTCGCGTCACTCGCGCTCGGCTGGATCGGCGAACCTGCCATTGCCCGTTTACTCGAAGGACCCTTGTCGGGATTTTCTGATCCCGTTCGGCACGGAATCGCCTTCGCTATCGCATTCTCCATCATTACTTCTTTACACATCGTTCTCGGCGAACAGGCGCCTAAACTGATCGGTTTGGCTGCCGCGGAGAAAGTGGCACTTGCGATTGCATTGCCAATGCAGATTTTCTATCGCCTTTTCAGCTTGCCTATTCGCGCACTTGATTGGGCCAGCGCTCGCACAGTCAAACTCTTCGGAATCAAAGCGGACGGAGAGCACGCCTCAACCTACACCGAAGCTGAATTACGCAAGCTGATCGACATCTCCCGCGAAAGCGGACACCTTCGTGCCGAAGAACGACGCTTGATTCATAGGGTTTTTGAGTTTTCCGACACTGTCGTCCGCGAGGCTATGGTTCCCCGAACAGAAATGGCGGCGATTCCAGGTACATGCAACCTGGAACAAATTACAAAAGCGTTTGACCAACATCGCTACTCGCGTCTGCCCGTCTATCGCGAGTCTTTTGACGACGTAATCGGTTTTATTCACAGTAAGGACGTAATGCCGTATCTCTTGAGTCCTGAGAAGTTTCGACTCGAAGATGTGCTGCAACCACCTCTGTATGTCGTAGACACTGCGCGCCTCGAACATGTTTTACGACAAATGCAAAAAGCCAAGATGCATTTTGGTTTTGTTGTCGACGAACATGGCGGACTGGAAGGCATCATCACACTGGAAGATCTTCTCGAAGAGATCGTAGGT
>QHXL01000063.1:11844-12374 GCA_003222935.1 Acidobacteriota bacterium | reverse complement strand
TCGACTTAAACTTTCGTTGCCCGAATCTGAAGCGTATACGACGATCGCCGGCTTCTTAATGACTGAATCGGGGCAGGTGCTGAAGCCCGGTGAAGTGATTAACTACGACGGCCTCGAATTTTATGTTGAGCGGGTTGAGAAGCGTCGCGTGTTGAGTGTGCGACTTGAAATTCCTAAACCCACGAATGAAGAAGAGCAGGCTAACGTCGCGAATGCGGCGAACAAGTAGCATCGGTGCCCTCTTTGTCGGACAACGTGTTAAAGTTTCCGACGCAAGTTGATCCCCATCAATCAGGAGCGGTAACACATGAGCTGGATCGAGCAGATACTAGCGCGTGAAATTTTGGATTCACGCGGAAATCCCACTGTCGAAGCGGAAGTGATTTTGGGCGACGGGGAAATCGGACGTGCGGCTGTGCCTTCCGGCGCCTCGACCGGCGAGCATGAAGCAGTCGAATTACGCGACGGCGACAAGAAACGTTATCTCGGCAAAGGCGTTCTGAAAGCAGTGCGAAATGTTAACGAGGTAA
>QHXL01000063.1:8890-11662 GCA_003222935.1 Acidobacteriota bacterium | reverse complement strand
CGATGATGAACATCATCAATGGCGGCGCTCATGCTGACAACAACGTCGACTTTGAGGAATTCATGATTGTGCCAGTTGGCGCCCCGACGTTTCGTGAAGCATTACGTATTGGCGCCGAAGTGTTCCATCAACTTAAAAGTGTGCTGAAGAAGAAGGGATTGGCAACAAGTGTCGGCGATGAGGGCGGCTTCGCTCCAAACCTTCGTTCAAACGAGGAAGCGATAGAGACAATTCTCGAGTCGATCACCAGGGCAGGCTATTCAGCCGGCGGCGATTGCTTATTAGCACTGGATCCGGCGGCGAGCGAGTTTTATGACGGCAAGTCGTATGTGTTCAAGAAGAGTGACAATCGAAAACTTTCAAGCGAGAAAATGGTCGGCTTCTGGAAATCATGGTGCGACCAATACCCGATTGTTTCGATCGAAGATGGAATGGCGGAAAACGACTGGACCGGTTGGAAGTTAATGACGGAAGAACTTGGCCGCAATGTTCAACTCGTTGGCGACGATTTGTTTGTGACGAACACTACGTTCCTGCAGAAAGGAATTGACCTCGGCGTTGCAAACTCAATCCTGATCAAAGTGAACCAGATCGGCACGCTAACTGAAACGCTCGATTGTATTCAGCTGGCCCAAACGAATCGACGTACGGCAGTGATTTCCCACCGTTCAGGCGAAACGGAAGATCCCTTTATTGCCGATCTGGCGGTTGCAACGAATGCGGGACAGATCAAGACCGGCTCCCTGTCACGAACGGACCGAATGGCGAAATACAATCAACTCCTGCGAATCGAAGAAGACCTGCAAAGCGCCGCGCGATATCCAGGCAGGAAAGCGTTTCATCAAATAGAACTCGATCAAGGTAAGACTCGTTCGAGCAAAGCTCGCGCTGCCAAGCGTTGATTTTACCGGAGCTAAACGTGAGGTGACGGTTGAACAGTAAACGAGGTCCATTGGCATTGATTGTCATCGACGGTTGGGGGCACTCGCCGGTTCGAGAGGGCAACGCGATCGCTCTCGCTGCTACGCCTTTTTACGACGAGATCGTAGAGAAATATCCGCAAACTCTTCTCGAAGCACATGGCTCGCGGGTTGGTTTACCAGCAGGCGTGATGGGTAACTCTGAAGTCGGACATCTAAACATTGGCGCGGGTCGGGTCATTCGAATGGATGTGTCTCTCGTCGATCACGAGATTGACACCGGAGCGTTTTTCTCGAATCAAGTACTGACAAGTGCGATGGAAGCCGCCCGAAAAAATAATCGGGCGCTTCACTTGATGGGCCTTCTTTCTGATGGGCAAGTGCATTCATCGTTGACTCACCTTGCGGCGCTGTTGCAAATGGCTAAAAACCACGGGCTGCAAAGAGTCTTTATTCATGCCTTCCTCGACGGACGAGATACGCCGCCGGCTTCCGCGAATCTTTATGTTGCACAATTACAAAGGACGATAGCAGATATCGGTTGCGGAGAAATCGCGACCATGATTGGTCGTTACTGGGCAATGGATCGCGACAAGCGTTGGGATCGAACAAAACGTGCTTACGATCTCCTGGTCCACTCGACTGGTGAGCGTTGGAAGGATCCGCTCGAAGCGTTGAAGCACTCGTACGAACAAGGTGTCAACGATGAATTCGTTGAACCAATAGCCATCGTTAGACCAAGCGGTGATCCAGTCGCGACCATTCAGAACGACGACTCAGTAATCTTTTTCAACTTCCGTCCGGATCGTGCACGCCAGTTAACTCGTGCCTTGGCGGTTTCCGACTTCACAGAGTTCGTCGAGCCCGTTCGCCCACGAGTTAACTTCGTGTGCTTTACGACCTACGATGCAACGCTTCCTTTGCCCGTAGCATTTCCGCCGCGCCATCACAAGAATGTGTTGGCTGAGGTTTGGGGCAGGCTGCAAACAAACAACTTTCGGATGGCAGAGACTGAGAAGTACGCACACGTCACCTATTTTTTTAACGGGGGCGTTGAACAAGAGTATCCATGCGAAAAGCGATTACTTGTTCCATCGCCCAAAGTCGCGACTTATGATTTGCAACCAGAAATGTCGGCATTCGCGGTCACCGACAAAATATTGCGTGGCATTGACGAACGTGAGACTGACGTCTTTGTGATTAACTTTGCCAATCCCGACATGGTGGGCCACACGGGGAAACTCGATAAAACCATTGAGGCCTGTCAGTACGTCGACACTTGTCTCGGTTGGATCACGAAAGGAATTCGTGGTCAAAAGGGCATTACTTTGATCACTGCAGACCACGGCAACGCCGAGCAAATGATCAATCCCTTAACGGGCAGTCCGCACACTGCACACACAACTAACCCGGTTCCTTTTAATTTGATTGATGAAGGCTCGGTTGGAATGAAGCTTCGCGAGGGTGGCGCACTGGAAGATGTCGCACCGACGATGTTGGCTTTGCTTGGCTTAGAACAGCCGGTGGAAATGACGGGACGAGATTTAAGAGAGGGTGCTGAATAACCTTGGATTCGACTTCCCCTGATTCGCTGTTTAGAATTCAACTTCAATGTCTAAGCCTAAATGAATTAACCTGCCTTTGAAGTGTCATTTGATCCACGTAACATTCTGGTTATTGATTTCGGGCAACTCGGCGATGTTGTAATGAGCCTTGCAGCCTTACGCGCCGTTCGCGAAAGATTTCCTGACGCTCGAATAACGGTTGCTGTAGGAAAACCGGGAGTTCCAGTTATCGAACTATCGGGATATGCCAATACCACCATTTCTGTAGATCGAGTTGCGCTCAGGGA
>QHXL01000063.1:6857-8824 GCA_003222935.1 Acidobacteriota bacterium | reverse complement strand
GCGTCCGAAAGGCAAAGTTTGATTTCGTTATCGATCTCCACAGTCTGTCGGAGACAAACCTGCTTGGTTTTTTGTCAGGTGCCCCTCATCGACTCTACGCTCATCGTCAAAATCGCTCGCTCGACTATCTGGCGAACTTTAACCCCCCGCCGCCACGCGAAGACCGAACCAGACACGCTGCCCAACGTTATCTAGACGTTCTTCAACCACTTGGTATCTCTAATCGATCCCACGCCCCTTATCTGAAAACTAACAAAGCCGGCGACACGGCAGTTGAAGCCATGTTGAAAAAGGCTAAGGCTGATTCAAACTCTCTCCTTGTCGGACTTTTTCCCGGAGCAGGAAACGCCTCACGTCGCTGGCCGATGAAGAATTACGCGGAATTAGCCGACTTTTTGATCCGAAATAATCGGGTTCGCGTTATTGTCTTTTCTGGACCAGAGGAACATGAGTTGATTACTAAAGCTAAGCCTATGTTTCCACCCGACACGATCTTTTTTGACCAACTTCCTATTCCTCAACTGGCGTCAGCACAGGCTCGTTTGACACTTTTTGTTTCGAACGACACTGGTCCAATGCACGTCGCCGGCACTCCAGTCGTGGTGATTCTGGATCGTCCTAAACCCCACGAATTCACTCCTGTTGGTGAGCACCATCGACTAATCGGTGGCCAGGACATTAATAAAATTACGGTCGATGAAGTTTACAAGGCAGCGCATGAATTACTCGCAAGCAACCGAACCGAAAAGATCTTCTCGCGATCAGAACAAAGCTAACGAGTGGTTCTCGTTCTCATGGCGCAAGCTTTCGCTCCTTTGTCTCCTCTTATTGACGTTCGGTTGTGCGTCACACCAGTCGGGCCCTTCGACAAATAGTGGCGAGCAGCCAACTCGAGTCGAACAAACCGCTCCGGAACTTCCTCTTCAGATCGATCAGAACCTCGACACAACGCTTGATCAATTATTGAAGAGTTCAGAATTCGCCCGCGGCCGCTGGGGCGTGTCTGTAATTTCCTTAAAAGATGGGAAGTTGATTTTCGATCACAATGGCGGGCAATTGTTTACCCCGGCTTCAAACATGAAGGTCTACACGACAGCAGTCGCGCTGGACCTGCTCGGTGCGGATTACCGCTGGCGGACTTCGGTCTATTCACAAAAAGATCCAGAAGCCGATGGAACTGTTCAAGGAGACTTAGTCCTCTACGGTCGTGGGGCTCCTGATCTTGTCGCAAGCAACAGAGGAGAGAACACAAACTCCCTCGAGGAGCTTGTGAAAGCGCTTAAAGCGCGAGGCATAAAACACATAAAGGGAAATGTGATTGGCGATGAAAGTTATTTCCGCGGCGATCTGATTGGACAGGGCTGGCTCTGGAACGATCTTCAGTGGTATTTCGGCGCTGAGGCAAGTGCTTTAACGATAAATACAAACTCATTTGATGTGAGTGTTACTTCGTCAGCAAACACAAACGAACCTCCTAAAGTTACAACGAACGATTTTGATGGTTACGCGCAGTTAACAAATAACATCTCGACCGTGCCGCGAGGCGAACAACTTCAACTCGGAGTGCAACGAGGAGTTTCAGACAACAACGTCGTCGTGTGGGGCCAATACCCTTTAGGAGCTCGTGGCTACGGCGCAAGTTTGGCAGTGCATCGTCCGGCGTTGTGGGCCGCCACCATTTTCCATAGGCTGTTGCGGACCAATGGCATCGTGGTCGATGGCGTAGCACAGTCGCGCGACTCTCGTGTCGCAGAAAAGAGCCGGTTCGATCCGTCCACTAATCGCGAGTTAGCCTTCATCACCGGAAAGTCCCTTGGAGAGATCGTCAAAGTCACCAATAAGCAGAGTGTAAATCTTTACGCTGAACTGCTACTGCGAACTTTGGGTCGTGAACGGACGCCAATGCTTCCCGAAACAACTCAGATCGGCCGGGAACTCGGCGACGACGAACAAGGCGTTCGACTTAT
>QHXL01000063.1:3969-6806 GCA_003222935.1 Acidobacteriota bacterium | reverse complement strand
TACCAGGCAGAGCATCAACAGCACCGGGCTCACGATCCATGATGGCTCGGGTCTTTCGCGTCTAAATCTGATAACTCCTCGAGTTACCAGCCAGCTGCTCGCGGCTATAGCGCGGAGCAACTCGGCCGCAGTTTTCACTGAATCGCTGCCAATCGCAGCCACCGACGGTACGCTCGGAGGACGCCTTCAACGAGCAAAAGGTAAGGTGAGGGCAAAAACCGGGGCACTCACGTACATCAACGCTCTCTCTGGGTATCTCACGACCTCAGAAGGCCAAACTTACGCCTTTTCAATCATTTGCAACGACAACACGACGAGTTCCAGCGCGATCCGCCTCATTGATCAGCTAGTTTTGACTCTCGACAACTACCTCGACAAAGGCTCCGCCGACAAAAAATCCATTCCTTCGAATGCAAAACATTAGATAGCTCTAGACAAACTTCGTTAAACTTGATTACTATGAATTCGGTCCCACCGGATGACCCTGGTGAGATCGGGTCTCGCTACCTGCCCGCCTCACGCGTAAATCTTTTTCCAAATTGGCCTGCCTCAGCGAATTTAGGAGACAATAATGCTTAGGATCACTAATCGACTCTCTGGAATCACTCTTTGCCTCTTGGTTCTGACTTCAGCCGCGAGCGCACAAACAAATCTGACTGCCAAGGCTGGAACTACACCGGCCCAACCTGTTAACGCCCCGGCTGAAACTGATCGCACCAGAGACGGCTTGGTAGGACCTGTTCGACGTATTCGCACTGAGGTAGCAAAGTTGTCGAGTGCTAGCGGCAATCAGCAGGAAAGCAAACACGTAACTCTTGAAATCGTTTCTTACGACGTTAAGGGAAACAAGACGGAGAACCAGTACTTCCCCATCGCCGGTGCGACGCTGACCGGAAAAGAAGTCTACAAGTATGACGACAAGGGAAACATCAGCGAGATGACAATGCTGAACGCCGACGGTTCGCTGCTCAGCAAAGAGATGTACAAGTACGAATTCGACTTCGCTGGAAACTGGAGCAAGATGACGACATCAGTCGCTGTCGTCGATGGTGGTAAGTTGACCTTTGAACCAACCGAGGTTACTTACCGCATGATCATGTACTACCTCGACGAGAACATGCTGAAGGCGGTGCAGCCAACCGTTGCTGCTTCAGCGCCAGCCCCGGTTCCCGTAAATATCCCGAGTAAACCTGTGAGCGATTCGAAATCGCAAGCAAACAAGTCGACAGCGCCCGTGTTGCCTACTGCGACCAACAATGCAACAAAGGTCACTGGTTCTGGACCTGAAGCAAAGACACTAAGCACTGGTTCTGCGGCGACGCCTGTTGTTGTCGATGCTGAGCCGCCACCGGCAGTACCCAGGCCCATTCTGAAACCTGTTTCTGGCGGTGTGTTGAATGGAGTCGCTATCTCACTTCCACCACCAGTTTATCCTGATGCTGCGAAGCGAATGCGAACTTCGGGAATCGTTTCAGTTGACGTCGTCCTCGATGAGGGTGGCAAAGTAGTATCAGCAACTGCCACTAGTGGACCAACTTTACTCCGAGAAGCTGCTATTCAGGCAGCACTCAAGGCAAGGTTTTCCCCTACAAAGCTTTCCGGTCAACCCGTTAAGGTGTCTGGAACGATCAACTATAAATTTTCGCTAATACAATAGCCTACCGTATGTTGGCGCGTCGGATGATTTCGACGCGCCATTCTCTCCCCCGTTTTATTTTCCAACCTGAACGTCTTCTCCTAGAAGGGATCAAGCATCTCATGGCACTAACCGGACACCTCAGTGACCTTTCACTTTCAGAGCTTATTGAATTTTTCTGCAATCAACGTAAGAGTGGTCGACTAAAAGTACTGTACCCGCAGGGTGCTGGTTATTTTTATTTACAGGCGGGTTCCGTCGTTGATGCGCGTATCGGAGTACTTCGTGGGATCGATGCCGTCTACTTCGCTCTGACACTTCCCAATGCTGAGTTTGAATTCAGCGCTGATGCTGAGTCTCTCGAACGGACTATCAATCAGCCCTGGACTCAAGTTGTCCTGGAAGGACTTCGTCGTTTGGACGAAAACATTTCTCCCGGCGTTGCGTTCCCGCCTAACTATGTTCATGACTCTGATGAGCTTGAAACGCCTACAGTTCCTGAACCAACACCGGAGGCGCACAAATCGTTCGCTCCCCAGTTGTTTGGTTTTGCGACTTCGGAATCCAAAGGTGGACGCAAGCCATTTTTCGTGGGCGCCATCGTCGTTGCGGTTATTGGCAGCGTCGCGGCGATTGGAGTGCCGGCCGGTTGGTACCATCGCAAGCCTGCCCCGCCCGAAGTTGTTACCCAGCCAGAACCGACTACGACGGAACCGGAAGTAGCTACGGAAGACGCGGCAGCGGCAGCGAAACGCCAGCGTGAAAGAGATAAGAAAGCGCGCGACGCGAGAGCAGTTGAGAATGCGGGGAATCTAGCTCCTGCACCGGCGCCGGAAACAAAGCCGGGTGCCAAACGAGTTGTGGTTACAGTTACGTATGACGAATCAGGACGTGTCACTCAAGCATCCGGCGGCGATGCGAATGCGTTGCGCATAGCCCGTCAAAAACGTTTTCCACCAGGAAAAGCCGGTTCTGCTACTGTCGCGATTCCTATCAACTAGAAGAACAATTTTTAAAGGAAACGGAGAAAGGGGCGAATCCTTTCTCCGTTTTTTATTTTTGGATTGAATAAGCTAGCCGACTCTCAAGCCAACATTCCCAAGGATCGTGAGCAAACCTCGCTGAAGTCCTAAATGACGTTGCTGTGGTTCATACCATTCATCGAGCGTGTGTGAGCCACCTGCACTGCCACCGGCTCCCA
>QHXL01000063.1:0-3931 GCA_003222935.1 Acidobacteriota bacterium | reverse complement strand
TCGACACCCAGGGCTCGCGATGCTTCGAGTGCAAGTTCTACGAGTGGTGAATTGGGTGAGGTTTGACCCGTTGGACGTTCGCCAACCAGGTCTAATGCGACCAGCAGTTGTGAATCACCCGGTTTGCGTGAACTATTTTCCTGTTCCGCAGCTTGCAAGACGGCCCGGCGAAAGTAAGCGTCAAGTCGTTGCAGTTCACCCTCTTCGCTCGAACGTAAATCGACTTCCATGGTTGCTTCGGAGGGAATCGAATTTACACTTTCACCTCCGATAATCTTTCCTATGTTGAATGTCGTGCGCGGTGACTTCGGTAGCGGATAACTAACGAGTGACGAGATTGCGCGCCCTAATGCGTGGACTGGATTTGGAGTGCCAAAATCTCCCCATGAATGGCCACCTGGACCAGTCATGGTAACGCGGTACCGACGTGAGCCGAGCGCTCGATTGGTTATGCGATCTACTCCGGGTCCATCAAAACTCAAAAACGAATCGATTTGATTGGCCCATTCGCCACCTGTGAATAGATGGCGAACACCACGAAGGTTCCCTTCACCTTCCTCACCAACAGTTCCTACAAACAGAATTGAACCGGAAGTTCGTAGCTGTTTGGCAACCAATACCTGCGCAATTGCAATCAAGGCCGCGAGTCCACATCCGTCATCTGAGATTCCGGGTGCAAGCAAACGTTTGTCGCTTCTCTTGACTGTGAAATCTGTGTTCCCGGGAAACACAGTATCAAGATGAGCGCTAACGACCATGAGTGGCGACTGGGCGTCGCCCCTCCACAACGCCAGACAATTTCCTTCGCTGTCGAGACGCACGTCTTGCAAGCCAATCTCGACAAATTTAGCGCGTAGATATTCAGCTCGTTCCTGTTCGCCAAAAGGACTTGCCGGAACGGAACATATTCGAATGTGTTCTTCGGTTATCGCGTCTGCACGCTTTTGAAAAAAACCAAGCGCTTCCCGCACTTCAGCAAGACTCAAAAGATCTTGAATGACTTGCGACGGGGAGAGTTTGACTGAAGATGTGGACATTGAAAATCTCAGGTTTTTAGAGCAGGGTTCGTATTTCGCTTTCCTCAAGCACGCCGTGTGAGCGTTTTGCGTATTCGTAGATTCGATTTACGAGACCTTCATCTGCTTCGATTCCACGTTTCTCGAGCCAGTAGATTACGTTTGATTTGCCGCTCATCGGTCCAATCTCGATGACTTGTTCTAAACCAAACTCACCCGCCGGCACCCCTGAGTAGACAATGTCGGCCAGTCGCTGGTTGCCCTTTTTGTAACTCTTGATCACCGCCGCTGCGTGAACCCCGGTTGCCGTTCTAAACGCGTCGCGACCAAACACGGGATAGTTGAACGGCACGGACCAGTCGCAAATCTTCGCGGCTGTTTCGCAATACTCGCCAAGCCGAGACAAGTCGTTATCAATCCAGCCCAACAATTTCAGATTAACCAAAAGCTGATCCAGAGGTGTGTTCCCGACGCGTTCGCCAATTCCCAACGCCGAACCATGAACTTGATCCGCGCCTCCCTGGATGGCTGCAATCGAGTTGATCACGCCGAGACCGCGATCCTGGTGTCCGTGCCAGTCGAGTCGGATGTTGCCACCCTCTTCTTCAATGATGCTTTTGACGAAACTCACAACAGCGCGCGCGCCGTCAGGAGTTGAATGTCCAACGGTGTCGCAAACACAAACCGCTTTCGCACCACAGCGAATCGCAGTCGTGTACAGAGCGCGAATGACATCAGGATTCGCACGGGTCGTATCCTCGGTCACATACATCACCGGTAATCCTTCGCCGACAGCGAATGTCACTGCGTCTTCGGTCAATTGCAATAGTTTTTCGAGTGTCCAGTCTTCCGCAAAGAAGCGAACGGCGGAAGATCCAATAAAGGTACACGCTTCGATCGCGATGCCTGCGCGTTGAGAAATTTCGACGATTGGAACGATGTCGTTGCGATGTGTTCGAGCAGCGCAGTTAGGTCTTATTTTGAGTTTCTTATCGGCGATTTCACGAGCCAGCGTTTCGACGCCGGCGGCGTGCGTACCACCAGCGCCGGGTAAGCCGATATCGGCCGTGTCCACGCCCAGGGCGTTCATCAAATGAAGCAGCTCGATCTTTTGTTCCACCGCAGGTTCGCAAACCGACGGCGATTGGAGACCATCACGCAAAGTTTCGTCGTCGAAACTAATGTGACGTTGTGGCGCCTCTAAGGACGGGTCAACCACGTTCCAATCGTAAACAAGTTCTTCGGTTGTCATTTGAGATTCAACTCCAGATCAGCCCCCAGGTAATGTGATAGAGATTGAAATTGATTACAACAAAGGGAATAAACCAAGTCAAATAGCATGGGTTAGGTCTTTGGCCTTTGGACTTCAGGATAGGTATTAACGAGCGTTCAAGAAATCCACCGCTAAAGACCGAATTTCAGTTTTTCGACTTTTGACGAACCGTGCAGCGATGCGTTAGCCTCTCAGCCGCTTTCTGCATCGCTGTTCATCAATCTCCTAATAACTGTCGTGTCAGGAAAAACCATCGCATTGGGGTCAGATCGTGCTGCAAAGATAATGGCAGTGCGCGCGAGTGTGGCCCGGGTTGCTGCTATTGATCCGGATTGGGGCGATGTGAATGTTGTTGCGCGGCGAGTGGAGGTGAGTGCACCGGCAATGCCGATGACCGACTGGCAATTGATGCAAGGTGCGCGCGAGCGTGCGTTCGCTGCACAGGAATCATTACGGAGTCGTCGGCTGGAAGCTGATATATATGTCGGACTTGAGGGTGGAGTCCACTCAATTTCGATTGAAGGCGAGTGGCATACGTTTTTGCGTGGCTGGGCTTACGCCACCGACGGAGCAGGAAAGGGTGCGTTTGGAGCAGCGCCTTCCATTTCCGTTCCGGCTGATATCGTGAAAAGCGTTGTCGATGGTCGAAAAGAACTCGGCGTTGTTATCGATGAAGTGACTGGTGGTCGCGACATAAGAAGTAAACAAGGAGCGTGGGGTGTTCTGTCACGCGATCTTGTAACGCGGTCGATGAGTTTTGAGTTGGCACTGATTGCGGCGTTTGCTCCGTTTTATAATCCGAAATTGTATTCTTGATATTCAAATCATATGGATGAACTAATTGCACAAGTTAACCACGAGGATTCGCCACAGCACACTCGGAAGAACGTTGGCTGGGTAGAAGTAATCGCCGGGTCGATGTTTTCCGGGAGGTCAGAAGAACTAATCAGGCGTTTGCGCCGCGCTAAGATAGCTCGTCAAAAAGTGCAGGTTTTCAAGCCGGAGATCGACTCTCGCTTTTCGGAAAATCACATTGTTTCTCATTCGGAGATGCGTCACGAGTCGTCGAAGATCCGGAGTGCAAACGAAATCCTTGAGAAACTGGAACCTGGAACGGAAGTGGTGGGTATAGATGAAGGACAATTCTTCGACGAGGAGTTAGTAAGCGTCGCGAACGACCTCGCGCTCCGTGGGATACGCGTAATCATCGCGGGCCTTGACCAGGACTACACCGGCAAACCATTTGAACCGATGCCTCAACTGCTAGCGATCGCTGAGTACATCACGAAGACGCACGCCATCTGCATGAGGTGTGGTCAACCCGCAAACTATTCGCAGAGAACTTTCGAATCAGAAGAACGAGTGGCTGTCGGCGCGTCGGACAAGTACGAAGCAAGATGCCGGGGATGCTTCGTCCCACACGCAGACGCTCCGACAGTTCATGACTGACTTGTTTGGAGTCGAGTTCGAAGAGAGATCGAGCGGGCGCTAGCTGAAGGTGACGAGACAAATCACCGCCACTCACCCTGTAATACAAACCCAGCCCAGTAGTATGGCGACTGCCAAGCCCGCCGTTGCCTCATGTGTTGTTGCGCAGCACGCAATGCTGTAGCGGGCGATTTCTTGTTGGCAAACATTTCTC
>QHXL01000541.1 GCA_003222935.1 Acidobacteriota bacterium | reverse complement strand
AGGTGCGGTGGAGTTAGCTGTTGCCCTTCACTACGCCTTCGACACGCCTCAGGACCGTCTTGTTTGGGACGTGGGTCACCAGGCCTACGCGCACAAGATACTGACGGGTCGTCGAGAGCTCTTGCCGACTATCAAACAGTACGGTGGTATTAGCGGCTTCCTGCGTCGTGACGAGTCAGAGTATGACACGTTCGGAGCTGGTCACGCCTCGACGTCGTTGTCGGCAGCGCTGGGTATGGCCATCGCTCGCGACCGAAAAGGCGAAGATCATAATGTGGTCGCGTTAATCGGCGATGCTTCGCTTGCCGGCGGCATGGCGATGGAAGCAATCAACCAGGCAGGTCACTTGAAGAGTCGTTTGATTGTCGTGCTAAACGACAACGAGATGTCGATAGCTCCGGCAGTCGGTGCCCTGACCGGGTATTTGAATCGCATTCGTGGAGCGCATGGCTATCATCGCTTCAAAGACGAAGTTGAAGAAAAACTTTTAGCAATACCTTCGGTAGGCGAGCGACTTCACCACGCAGCAAAAACGATGAAGGATGTTATCGCGGCTGCCGTGTTACCTGGGGCGCTCGTAAGCGAATTGGGTTTCAAGTACATCGGATACGTCGACGGCCACAATCCTAGAGCATTGGTTGCCGCGCTACGGGAAGCGAAACAGATTAAAGACGGACCGGTCATCGTTCATGCGCTGACAACAAAGGGCAAAGGTTTTCCGCAAGCTGAGTCAGACTATTACCGGTGGCACGCAACTGGTCCATTCGATCTGAAAACTGGCAAAGCAATCAAAAGCGTAGCGAAAACTCCGACTTACACACAGGTGTTTGGCGACACACTGTGCGAGTTGATGGAAAAAGATCAGAAAGTCGTTGCCCTGACCGCTGCCATGCCCGATGGAACAGGTATTTGCTCGGCACTCGAGAAGTTTCCCGAACGCTCGTTTGACGTCGGCATTGCTGAGCAACACTGCGTCACGTTTGCAGCAGGTATGTCGTGCGAAGGGCTGACGCCAGTCTGCGCAATCTATTCAACTTTTCTACAGCGTGGTTTCGATCAACTTGTTCACGACGTTTGTATCCAGGACTTGAATGTGAAGTTCTGTCTGGACCGCGGGGGGATTGCTGGTGGCGACGGTCAAACACATCACGGCTTGCTCGATATCGCTTACTTACGGGGCGTACCTAACATCGTCGTCATGGCGCCAAAAGATGAAGGTGAAATGCGAGACATGATGTTGACCATGCTCGAACATCATGGACCAGCGGCAATGCGCTATCCGCGAGGGAACGGTATTGGTGCAGACATCACTCGCGAGCCTGAACTGTTGGAGATCGGAAAAGCTGAAATTCTTCGCGATGGCGGTGAGGTGGCAATCGTGGCATATGGCTCAATGGTGCACCCGTCACTCGCCGCGGCTGACAACCTGGCGAAGGAAGGCATTGAAGCGACCGTAGTAAACGCTCGCTATGTGAAGCCACTCGATGCTCCACTGCTACTCGCGTTGGCGCGCACAAAACGATTGATTGTGACGGTCGAGGAAGCTTATCTCGCCGGCGGTTTCGGTTCGGCCGTACTCGAACTTCTCGAAGAGAATGGACTGCAAGACAAGGTTCGCCTGGTTCGTATGGGAATTCCCGATCGGTTGATTACTCACGGCGATCCCAAACTGCTGTTGGCGAAATATGGACTCGATGCGGATGGCATTTACAATCGTGTCAGGGAAAGTATCGAAGTGCTCGATGAACGACGAGCCAAGCCTCAACGAGTAAAGACCTAGATACCTTCGGAAAGTCTGATGAAAGCGTGCCCGTTTGTCCTAAAGGATAGACGGGCGCGTTGATTTAATGCACCAAATGGGTGATGAAATCTCCCTAAATAACTGAACTATCGCTACCCAACGCTTTGGCCTTGTGTTTGCAATATGTCGAGTAGCTCCCTTTCCGACAGTTTGGATGAGCCGAAGACGATGCAAAAAGAGCAAGTGTTTAAGGGTGACAAGCGTCCAGTTGAAATGACTTCGCCGCATTTTGATGAAGAGTGGACGGTTATGGCGGCGCGGCCAGTGGTGCCATTGCAGGAAGTGAAACCCAACGGAACTCGTCGTACTTGGTTGAAACTCGCCGGTGCCTTTGTGGCGGCTATTTTTCTTGGTGCGGCAGCGGCGCTATTGGCGGTCGGTCTGAAGCAGCAAACGAATCAACCTGGCCAGGAAGCAATGGCGGTAGCAGAAGGCGTGGAAATAGAACCGGAGGCGGCTCGAAACGAGACTGCCGAGCACGTTGAAGTGCTGCAACCTGATCCTGACAGCCAAGAGTCCGAGCCCATTAGCGTGCCGAAGCCTACGGCTGCCATGTCAGCAAAGATTAAAAGCCCAGCGAAGCACGTTGAGAAATCCAGACCCGCTCAAGCATCGAATAATGAAAGACCGCTCGAAGTACAAATTCAAATTGAGACGAGGCAAAGCGGCGTAGACCGCTTTGAAGAGCGACGGCTTAGGCGGGTGCTTCGTCGTCAACGTCGCGATCGAGATAATCGACAGTTGGGTCGAATCGACGAAATATTTGAGGGGCGGCGTCCACGGCCCTGACTCAATATCACGAAACTGTAATGATCAACATATTGACTGACAGTTAAACGGATGGCATCATCGCCTCCTAAGCGATTTCTTTCTTCCCAGACTGG
>QHXL01000540.1 GCA_003222935.1 Acidobacteriota bacterium | reverse complement strand
GCATGGACCAGAATTTTTGCGCCGGCGCTCAGCCCCGACTCGAGCACCTGGAAATGTTGAAGAAGGACGGCGTCAAGGCAATCATAAACCTCCGCCAGACCAGCGAGCATCGAGCCGCCGAGGAAGAGGCCAAGGCCAAAGAACTGGGGTTGCGATATATCAATATCCCGGTCGTATTTGGAGATCCGAAGGACGAACAGGTTGACGAGTTTCTGAGTGTGACAGATAACGTCGAAAACAGGCCGGCTTTTATTCATTGCGCTGCCGGGATTAGAGTTGGAGCATTCTGGATGATTCGTCGGGTATTGCGTGACGGCTTTACTATCGAGGCAGCCGAAAAAGAAGCGCAAGAGATCGGCCTGCGCGATAATCCACATCTCAATGAATTTGCACGCAAGTACATCGAGTCTCACAAGAAGAAATAGCATTTTGGGGGCGGCACTCCGTGGCCGCCCCTCCTTCAAAAACAGAAACCGAAGCGACGAAGAGGCGGCCACGGAGTGCCGCCCCGACAAAAAATGATATGAAAACTCTTCTACGCGTATTCGCGATTTCTTTACTGGTAACTCAACTTGGCCTTAACTCATCAGCTCAGCAAACTGAAGTCAAACTTCCTTCGGAGCTGTTGAAGTTTGGCGTGTTTCTCGTGCAATTCGATCCTGCTGGTACTTTCAAAATTCAAGGTGATCGTTGGCCCACATTGGTCGGAGTCTGGAAGGGAAGTGGTGATGAAGTCGAGCTGACGTTAACCGAGGCACCTAAGGGTTGCGACAAGCCTGGTCGCTATCGAGTTCATAAAGACGGCAGTCACGTTGGATTCGATCTGGTAGCGGATGATTGCCAGGTGCGTAGGATGATCATTGATCGAAGTACCTGGTCTCCTGCTACAGAAGCAAAGACACTGGCGCCTCGCAAGATCGCCCTAACGCCCGGCGAACGCGTTTCATTGCACAGTAGTGGTTCGAAAAAAGGGAGTTGGCCCTCGTTTCGTGGCACTGAAGCGTCAGGCATTGCCGACGGTCAAAATCTTCCAGATCGATGGAATCCAAAAACAGGCGAGAACATTCTTTGGAAAACGAAGGTACCAGGGCTCGCGCATTCGAGTCCCGTCGTTTGGGGTAACCAGGTTTTCGTCACGAGCGCTGTGAGCACAGATCCAAAGGCGTCGTTTCGTCCGGGTCTCTACGGAGACGGGGATGCTTCCAAGGATCGCTCGACGCAGCGCTGGATGCTTTACGCCATCGACAAGCGAAACGGGAAAATCTTATGGGAACGGTTGGCCCATCAAGGCGTGCCCGGCGAGCAACGACACATCAAGTCCACGTACGCAAACTCAACTCCTGCAACCGACGGTCGCATCGTTGTCTCATGGTTTGGTTCACAAGGTGTTTATGCATACGACCTGAAGGGCCGGTTGCTGTGGAAAGTCGACATTGGGCGCATTGACCTGGGCGCCTACGACATCCCGACATATGAATGGGGCCCAGCCAGTTCGCCGATTATCTGGAACAACCTGGTAATACTTCAGTGCGACACACAAGCCGACTCTTTTCTGCTCGCCCTCGACGCTGCCACCGGAAAAACCGTCTGGAAAACTGATCGCGAAGAGATTCCCTCGTGGGGCACTCCGACCATCGCTCAAACTTCAGCCGGTCCTCAGTTAGTTACTAACGCGTCAAACTTTATTCGAGCTTATGATCCTAAGACTGGTAAGGAGATTTGGCGGCTGGGCGGAAGCTCAAAGATAACTGCTCCCACGCCAGTCTTCTCCGAAGACCTTTTCGTCGTGGTGAGTGGACGTGGTCCGGAGCGCCCGATTTTTGTTGTGAAACCTAACGCACGCGGCGACCTCACATTGACTGACGGCAAGAAGAGTAGCGACTCCGTTGTTTGGAGTATGACAGGTCGCGGCTCCTATATGCCAACTCCGCTGGTCTACAAAGGCGCACTCTACGTGCTCGGTAATAATGGCCTGTTCGACGCTTACGACTTGAAGACTGGAAAGGAATTGTATCGACAGCGCCTCGAACCGGTTGGCAGCGGTTTTAGTGCTTCGCCCGTTGCTGCTGACGGCAAAATCTATCTGTCGAATGAAGACGGAGAGATGCTGGTAATCGCAGCGGGTGAAAAATTCTCACTACTTTCAACCAACTCGATGGGTGAATTGTTGATGGCGACCCCAGCGATGTCTGAAGGTGTGATGTACGTACGCTCAGCAGAAAGTCTGTTTGCAGTCGGGCGTAAACCCTAAAGAGCCTCTTACAAAAGTCAGGACCAGCAAAAAAGAGCAGTTAAATCTAGTGCAAGTTGGGAAGGGCGGTTTACCCCCGCTGGCCTAATTAAGAGCTACAT
>QHXL01000539.1 GCA_003222935.1 Acidobacteriota bacterium | reverse complement strand
CCATTCCAACTGATTTTCCCAATCGTCAATGCCAACTTGAACGCCCCTTCCAATCTCCTGGGTATCTCGCAGGAACTCGGTGAAGGCCACGGGCACAGGCGCGCCACCCGGTAGATTGCCCAGT
Source organism: Acidobacteriota bacterium (assembly GCA_003222935.1). GTDB lineage: Bacteria > Acidobacteriota > Blastocatellia > Pyrinomonadales > Pyrinomonadaceae > PSRF01. Next base: position 2,385 of record QHXL01000539.1, on the reverse strand, counting down.
CCAGCTTTGTAGATTCGATAGACCAGGTAACCTGTTTGCTGAAACTCAATCGATAAGAAGAACGCCGCTGAGACGTTAACCCGCTTCACGTCAATGCACTGCGCGTTAGAACCGCACGACGCTATTTCATTCGTCCAGAAACCAAGACCGCCTGCGTCTGGCTCGCGATTCAGAAAATCGATGTAATGCTGTCTGACAAAGAAGGCCGCATCGTTAATTGGATTAACAGTTCCGCCTTCGCCACCACCGGCATTGTCGTTGATCGTAATCGTAGCGGTTGTCGTGGCTCCGAGAGTCGCACCTACTGGACTGCTGAGCGCTATGGAGAAGGTCTCGGGATTCTCAGTGTAGACGTCGTTGATTATTGAGACGGTAATCGTCTTCGACGTTTCACCGGCGGCAAATTTCAGCGTTCCTACACTCGTCAGATAGTCGCAACGTCGCGACGCTGCGGTCCCGCTAACGTTGTTGCAGTTAACTGACCCGGCAGCATCAGTCGTCCCATAGGCAACTGTTGCGAGACTCGAAGTATCGCCCGTCCTGGACACGTTAATACTGGCTGTACTTGTTGCCTCGTTAATACTGACGGTACTTTGCGTTAGTTGAATACTGCTGACGGTTGCTGTCCGAGGCGTAAAAGTGACTTCGGCAGCGCCGCCCAAATTCTTCAGCGCCTCTTCGGATGTGTGCGACGCGACGAAATAACTTTCCTGAGCTCCGCCACCAATGCCGACAGTCGGAGTCAAGTTAGCGTTTCCAGTTCCATAGCGAGTCTTAATCACTCCATTTGAATTCAACTCGATCTCGAAGTTAACAGGATCGGTACCCGTACATCTCTCCAGGTTTGAATCGTATCTGCAGGGAGTGCCTTGAAAGCGATAGATCACCTGGCCGGCGCTGGCCTTTTCAAATACCCCGGCGTCAGCACGGAAAGTAACGTCAAAATTCAGATCATCCCAAAGTCCCGCGATTGCTGTGTAGCCACCCAGTTTGCCTGGTGATGAGGGCACATCATCTGCGGTACCGTTTGGCCGTGTGGGCGGGGTATCGCCGAAGTACAACACTCCGTTACTCGATATGAAGAAGCTGTCATAGATGTGACCCATGAATGGAAAAAGAAACCCACCAGGAAAAATACTATCTACGTATTGATCATCTTCGCTTACGGCCGGCAACCGGGTTCCACCTGTCGAGAGCGCTGCCGGGCCGCCGACCGTAACCGTGTACGGGTCGCTGAGCGAGAGCGGAATTCCAACCGGCAAACTCGCTGTAGCCCCAACATTTCCCGCGTTGTCAAATTCCAGAATGCTTAGAGTGCCCGTGATGTGGCGGAGCGGAACTGAAACCGTTGCGATCTGACCTGACCCCGAAGCGAGTGGCACAACGCCCTTCAAAGGAATAACTGCCCCTGAGGTTCCGTCGGTAAAATTGATCTGGTATAGCGAGGCCTGCCCCGTTGCGCCGTCGTCGCCTGAAGTGGTCCAGCCCAGGTTGAACGTGCGGCCCTCTTGCGAATTGATATGAAGATTAGTGGCAGTTCCCGGCGCCACGTTGTCGTTCTCGGCGAGTGCTTGAAAACTGTTGCCAATGTTTAGACGACGTCCGGTGAGTGTCTTATCAATCAGAGAAGGAACCACATCGCCACCGACGAGTAGCAAGTTCTTGACCTGCTGAACGGTGAGATTCGGACTCCGCGCCCATAGCAAGGCTGCTGCACCCGATACATGGGGAGCCGCCATTGAAGTACCGTCGAAAGCCGTGTAGGTATCATGCGACGGATCCGTGAATGTGGGATTGCAAAGTTTGGGGGCCGCGCCAGGGTCGGCGCAGCGAGGTGTAGTGCTAAGAATTTGCTCTCCCGGTGCGGTCAGAGAGACGCTTGCTGGGCCGAAGTGCGTAAAGCTGGTGGCGAGGTCGCCTGCTTGATTGGTGGCACCGACGGAGATCAGGTTCGGGGCAATAAAACTTGAAGGATAATGCGGCACGCGATCATTGTTGGGCTCGCGAGTACCGTCGTCCGTAGTATTGCCGGCCGCGGCCACAAAGAGAATCCCCGAGTCATTAAGTGAGTTAATAGCAGTGAGCAACAAAGGCGAAAAAGGCGCGTTGCCGAAGCTGGCATTCAAGACTCGAATGTTTGCGCCTTTCGCGGGTCCCTGTTGTACCCAAAGGTCGCGCATCTTCTTGGCGTAAGTGCAGGCGCGCAGCAGGTCGGCCATCTCACCTTCACCCACTGGATCCAGGAACTTCAGCGGCATTAAACCGACTGACCAGTTAACTCCGGCAACGCCAATATTGTTGTTGCCAACCGCGCCAACTACTCCTGCTACGTGGGTACCGTGAACCTCATCGTCCGGTCCATCGGTTACATCACCATTATCATTT
>QHXL01000538.1:5027-7254 GCA_003222935.1 Acidobacteriota bacterium | reverse complement strand
TTTATCGGACCGGAAAAAGACGTCCCTGCTCCGGACATGAACACCAACGAGCAGACGATGGCCTGGATCATGGACACCTACTCGATGCACGCTCGTCACACTGTCACCGCGGTTGTCACCGGCAAGCCGATCGATCTCGGCGGATCGTCGGGCCGACGTGAAGCCACAGGTAGGGGCATTCTGTTTGTGATCAACGAGGCTATCAAAAGGTTCAAGATGGATCCGGCCGATACTCGAGTTGTTGTTCAGGGCTCGGGAAACGTAGGCGGAATTGGTGCGCAACTTCTCTACGAAGCGGGCTACAAGGTTGTAGCGATATCGGACATCCATGGCGGTATTTACAATCCCGCTGGTATCAATATCCCGGAGGCGCTCGGCTACCTCGCCAAGACTCGATCTTTCGAGGGCTATCAGGGGGTTGAGTTTGTAGCTAACCATGAACTACTCGAGTTGGAGTGTGATGTGCTCGTTCCCTGCGGATCGACTGAAGTGCAAGGTCTTAGCCGAGGGGGCTAATGGTCCTACGACAGCAGCTGCAGATCAGATTCTCCATGAGAAGGGCATCTTCGTGATCCCGGATATTCTTGCAAACGCGGGCGGCGTTACTGTGTCGTACTTTGAGTGGGTACAAGATCGCATGGGCTACTTCTGGCGAGAGGATGTAGTGAACGAACGATTGCAGGACAAGATGGTCGCCAGCTTTAACGATTTATGCCGGTATGCGGATGCTCATTCGGTGGACACCAGGACCGCAGCATACATGTTGGCGATAGACCGTGTGGCCTATGATACGCGCATGCGCGGAATCTATGCGTGACCGAAAAAACATAAACAAAACGGGCGCTAAGTCGTGAAAAGGGCTTGATTTCCGTTTTAAGGTAGAGTATGGTCTGGCATGATTTAGCACTCGGACCAGCGACAACATTTTTTCTGTTTCATGCTTTAGTTTGAGCTGCCAAATCATTGACACGGGAGGTCCGCTTCCTTTAAGAAGTGACCTAAAGCTTCGAACAACTCGGGAATAGCACAAAGATGAATAGGAATACTGGCTACGCTAAGTATTCTGTTTCATTGCAGTCCGAGCGCCACCGTTCGGGCCTCATGGTCCAAGCGGTTCGAACACTTTGATAAACTGTAGTTGAGGCCTCCGGAGACAGTGGGTCGTTCGGTTTCGATCGATCGGTTGAGATGGTGGCGCTATTACACAGATTTTTTACTCATTTCGCAGGAGGAATGCGATGAGACTCGCAACTAGGGCGCTTTTAGCTGCGCTCGCCACGTTGGTGCTGTGTGCCGCAGTATCAGCACAGACTCTAAGATCGCCTAATGATCCGCGTAACCAGTCACCTTCAGTTGGTACTGGGGGGCAAGAAGGTGGCCCAACCGGACTCTTCACAATTTATGATGGTTCAACCCTGCGTCGCGGGGAATTCACTTTTAGTATTGCGTATAGCAATTACGATCGTGATCCAGGCAACGTTGATATCGTGGATATTCCACTGAGCTTCAATGTTGGGTTGAATGATCATCTCGAACTTTTCTTTAAGACAAATGGCTGGCGCGGTATAAAGGTTAATACGCCGTCTCAGTTGTCCGGCTTCTACCTGCCGAACTCGCAGTTGTATTTTGGAAGTACCTTGGCGAGTCCGCCGGCGATTGTGCAGGCCCCAGCTGGACCAAACGTTGGTACGCTTGCCGGAACCGCTCTGTTCAGGCCGCTGAATAATCAGCCGTTTGTGCAGTATCCGTTTAATGGTGGCTCGGCTGGAACCTACGGGCAGGGACCTGGCGTTATCGGAGGCATTTTTGGCTTCCCGGGTTTCAACGCGCTATTGGGACCACCAGTCGTTCAGCCGAACAGCGGAACCTTTGGATCGGCCGACAACTTTCCTGGTTACGGAGCTATAGTTGGTGGTGTGCTTCCCGGTATCGTTCTGGCGACAGCAGTGCTTCCGTGTACGGCTCTGACAGGGAATTGCCGCCCACCGGGACAGCCGGGTTCGCTTAATCCCATAACAGTTCCGACGGTCTATACGACAGCTCCGGCATACTTGCCAGATGCGCCATTTGTTAATCGCCTCTACGGCGAGAGCAGCTTCAACAATTTTGTTGTTGGCGCTAAGTGGCGTTGGACTGGACCGAACAATCCTTTAGGCGTCGGTATCATACCTATGTATCGCTGGTGGCCTGATAAGGGATCTGATTTCTCAGGCTTCAATCAAATGCA
>QHXL01000538.1:0-4897 GCA_003222935.1 Acidobacteriota bacterium | reverse complement strand
TCCGGATGAGTTTACTGCCGGTATCGGCTTTGACTTCCCGGTTAATGAGCACTTCCAGCCAATCGCTGAAGTGAGATCAACAACTTACGTAGGTGGCCGAACACCAAACGCGTTTGAGAATAATCCCGTTGATGCGCTGGCCGGCTTCAAGGTTTATCCGCGTCGCTGGTTTGGTTTTGGGTTCGCCTGGCGCCGCCACTTGAACCAGCAGGATGAAGGTCACTTCAATCCGACTGACTTCAACGTGAACGTTAATCAGATTACGAACGTACTGGTGCCTGGTCGAGGCTTAGTAGTGGTGCCTGCGACTAGTTTTTCGGCGACTGACGGTGGTAGACCAAGAGGGTTCCACTTCTCAGAAGATCCCAACGGCTACATCGCGCAGTTCTGGATTGGTAGACGAAACGAGAGAATACCTCCGCCGCCACCAAACCAGCCGCCGGTGGTCCAGTCGGTTTCAGCGTCGATGGCGACAGTAACCCGACCTTGTCCGCCGGGAACTAGTTCTTCAACATGTACACCAACGGGTAACGAAGTTCAGCTGACGGCTAATGCTACTGATCCAGATAACGACACATTGCTTCATACGTGGTCAGTTACTGGTGGTCGCTTGTCAGGTGAAGGGCGATCGGTTAGCTGGGACCTCTCATGTGTCGCTAACGGAACTTACACCGCAACGGTTGAAGTCAACGACGGTAATCAACACACTGCCACTGGATCTGCGGTCGTAACGGTCCGGGACTGCGACAATTGTGTGAAGCCGGTCGTTTGCCCAACGGTAGCGGTCAGTTGTCCTGACAGCGTACCCGTAGGCCAGGCTATTACGTACACCGCAAGTGTTAATGGTGGGGATAACCTGACGCCGACCTATAACTGGTCAGTTTCAGCCGGTACTATTTCAAGTGGTCAGGGAACGTCGACAATTACAGTTGATACGGCTGGCCTTGGAGGTCAGAGTGTCACGGCTACAGTAAGTGTGGGTGGTGCGGATCCTTCGTGCTCAACCACAGCCTCCTGTACGTCGAGCGTTACTCCAGAAAAACCAATAGCGACGAAGTTTGACGAGTACGGCAACATCAGATTCAACGATGAAAAAGCCAGACTCGACAACTACGCCATCCAGCTCCAGAACTCACCAGGTTCGCAGGGCGTGATTATCGCCTTCGGTAGTTGCGAAGGTGAGGCTCAGGCAAGGGCCGACAGAGCCAAGGATTACCTGGTTAACACACGCGGCATCGAGGCCGGACGCATCACAACCGTAGACGGTGGATGTAGAGCCGAGCTAACAGTGCAGCTGTGGGTTGTGCCTTCTGGTGCAGACTCGCCAACCGCAGACACGAGTCAATCCGTGTCACCTTGTCCGGCATGCAAGAAAGCAGCGCCGAAACGACGCGGTCGAGGCGACGAATAAATAACAGCTTCAGCTTCGGCTGAGCCTAAACCAAGCGGGCGATGGTTCTCCTCGTGAGAAACATCGCCCGCTTACTTTTTCCAAGTACGTGCAATACGGTAAAGAGTACAACTAGTAATCAATTTGCTCGCATCCTACGTTGGGCGTGAGCTTTTGCACACAAAGCAAGAGAATTGTAATAAACTAAGCCCGGGTGAGCTTATGGCTCCTTTGTATGATTGACCTGGATGAATAACGATGAATAGAGATATGAAATACCTCTCCCTGGCAGTGCTGTTTTTCCTTTCTACCTCCGCATTTTTAACCCAACCAGTCGTTGCCGACGATAGTGCGCGCAACGCAGATCCCGCTCTCTATTCCCAGGATTGGCGCACAACCGGACCTCCAGGAGGAGATGTTCGCGGACTGGTGGTTGATCCAACTAATCCGGATCGCTTCTACTTCGGCACGCTCGATGGTCAGATTTATACTTCAGCGGACGGCGGCAAGCAGTGGCAGTTGCTCTACAATTTCGGCAAGCCGCGTCTATTCGTCGATCATGTGATAGTCGACCCACGCAATCCTAAGGTGCTATATGTTGGAGCACATCGTCACAAGGAGCCCGGTGGATTTTTCAAATCAACTGACGGGGGGCAAACCTGGCGTGAAAGTAGCCAGTTGAGAAATGAAGCTGTCCACTCTCTGGCCCAGGCAGAGGCTGATCCGAGCACTCTCATTGCAGGAACTTTCAATGGAATTTTCCGCTCGGACGATTCAGGCGAATCGTGGAAGCAACTCCCAACGTCAACCACTCCGGGGCTGGTCCACGTCGAGTCGCTCGCTATTGATCCGCGAACTACCGACACGATTTATGCAGGTACCTGGTACCTCCCGTATAAGTCGACCGATGGTGGTAAGAATTGGAGATCAATTAAGAACGGGATAATTGACGACTCCGACATTTTCGCTATCGATATAGATCCGCACGATCCAAATCACATCATTGCGTCCGCGTGTAGTGGTATCTACGAGAGCAAGACAGCGGGTGAGAGTTGGAGGAAGGTGCAAGGTATTCCGTCACAGTCGCGCCGTACTCGCGCCATCTTGCAACACCCCTCAATTCCCGGCGTTGTCTTTGCCGGAACGACAGAAGGTTTCTGGCGATCCGATCGCGGTGGCGACGCTGATTCATGGATGGTAACTACATCTCGCCAACTCGAAATTAATTCGATTGCGGTCCATCCATCCAGGCCGGAAATGATTTACATCGGCACTAATAACTATGGCGTCATGGTCTCGATGACGGTGGCAAGTCGTTCGTTCCGACCAATGGGGGATTTAGTGGTCGGTTTGCAAATGCGATTCTCGCCGATCGTGAAATGCCGAATCGAGTTTATGCTTCCACCATTAACACTGCGACGGGTGGCGGCTTTTTCTTTGTCAGCAATGACAATGGCGAGAGTTGGCGTCCTTCCATGAAAAGTATGCCTGCTCGGTTGATCACCTACGCAATTCTTCAGGACACACGTGATCCAAACCTGATCTACTTAGGAACGAACCTGGGTGTATATCGATCACTTGATCGTGGAACCTCATGGTCGCCCGTATGGGCACCCACTAAGTCCGAGCCCAAAAGGACTCCAGGACGAGGAATAAAAGCAAAACGGCCCGCGACTCCCGTTGTCAGACAACCGGCACTTTCAGTCGATACGATTACCCGGGTCCAGGAAGCACTCAACATTGCTGGTTACCATTTAGGTGTTCCCGACGGCAGAGGTGGTCCTGCCACACTAGCTGCGTTAAAACGGTTTCAGGCTGATCGCCACCTTCCCGCAACCGGCAGATTTGACGACATTACTTTGTCGGCTCTGGGTGTTTCTAAAGTGAGTAATGCCGATGGCGTGGAGCAATCAGATCTGATTCTGGCCGATGCTGTTAACGCACTGGTCCATACAGTCGACCCCGAAACCCAACGTCCCGGATTTCTTGCGGCGACCAACACAGGCTTGTATCGCAGTTACGATCTGAGCAAGGGGTGGCAGAAGCTTTCTTTTGGTCCAGGCATGGATCCTCGGACGACGTGCATCTCGACTAACCTTCGTCAGCCAGAAACCATCCTGGTTGGTACTCCCGCTTCGGGTGTTTTGATCACTAAAGATGGTGGTAAGACCTGGCGTTGGGCGGATAGCGTGCCGCGTGATTTTCCAGTCAATACAATTGCTCAGGATCCACAACGTCCCAATTATATTTATGTCGGCACTAAGCAGTCGTTTTACATGTCCCACGATGGTGGAGCAACATTCAATCGTCGAGGAGGCAATCTCCCGTTTGGAGATTTCACAAGCATTCTAGTTAATCCTCGGAACGGTGATGAGATATTTGCCGGCAATGCCTATCAAACATCCGAAATCGGCGGGGGCGTCTATCGCACAACCAATGGCGGGGTTACCTGGGCGCGCATTGATCCCAAGGGGCGACGTCTGCCGAGCCAGAGAATCTGGGCATTGGCTTTTGACGCTCAAGATCAAAATGTACTTTTTGTCGGATCTCATTCGGCCGGTGTCTATGTCGTTCCACGAAACACGGACAACCTCTCAACGAGTCAATAGACTCGCTTAATAGGTCAATCAATGGAAACGCCGTCTGATATTCCGGCGGTGTTTCCGTTTTTACGAACATCGTCGGTGATGGTTCGGGCCCTTCCGCCTTGACATGCCCTTATACTGGCGTGTACATTGCCGCCCTACCCGGTAAAAAAGGCGGCGGGTGTTTGTCGGACCAAGCGGGTGAATAACGGCAGGGTGGTAATCGAAACAAATTAGCTCGACATTTCCAAATCCAAACGGCTTCCTTCCTCGCCAACCCCAATTCCCGACAACGCCAAGGTCAAACACCACACAGGCCGCTAAAACACTGTCTGGCATCATCGAGACCTGCGATGATTGTGACTGACAGTTGAGGCGCGAAATGTTCTTGGAACGCGCTGCAAGTTACCGGAACTACAGGAGTCTGCATGTCTAGTGAACAACCCAAGCTGAACGACAGCGAGGCCGAAAACAAACCAACATCCGGCGAGTCAGGGACTGCGCCGCAACCATCCGAAGTTTCCAGTCAACCAGCCGCCGTGGCTCATGCCGCTGCACTCGATGATTCCGATGAATCTGAATCACGTTCGAGTGGCGATGTCGACTTTGGTCAACTCTTAGATCAATTTGAACAGGAGCAGGCGACTCTCGAAGAGGGAGAAGTTGTACGCGGAACTGTCGTCGGTATTAGCGAACGCGGCGTGGTCATTGATTTTGGCTACAAGTCGGAAGGTATAGTTAACCCCGCTGAATTTACCGAAAACGGCGAACTGACAGTCAAGCCTGGTGATGAAGTTGAAGTGCTCGTGAAGAGCATGGAAACCGCCGATGGCTTGCCAGTGCTGTCACGTGCTGATGCCGTTCGCATGAAGGCCTGGGACGACCTCGAGAAGGCGTATCGCGATGGAACGAGTGTAAAAGG
>QHXL01000158.1 GCA_003222935.1 Acidobacteriota bacterium | reverse complement strand
TGCATGCAGGTCAGGCGACAACAGCTAGAAACAACTTCAACGCGTTGTCGGCCCAGGGTAGATCTGATCTGATTGCATTTGTCCTGTCACTTTGAAAACGGTGACAGCCCTTCCCGAAGCTCATCGCTAATGTCCGATATGCTTCAGCTTGTCGCACCCTTGATTTGGAGCGAGGATGGCACTAATCGAGTCACGACAAGACAGACGCATATCGAACAGGCGATGAGCTTCGGCTCCTACCTTTCTATCTCACTCAAAAGGAGGTCGACTTGGATGGCTATCTTTAAAGACTTCAGAGGCTTCAAAGGCCCCATCTACACCCTCGGGTTTCTTCTCATTACCTCTGGTCTACTTGTTATAGGTTGCTCAAAGCGAAGCGCAGCACTCGTTGAATCCGCACCGGCTTATCAGCCAACTCCACCCCCGGCTCAAATTAGTCTTCCGAAAGTGGTCGCACCAAAACTTCCAGAAGTACAGGAAGCTGTTAAGCGTGTTTTCAAAGACGGCGCGTTCGTTGACGAAAATGCTCGGCCATCGTTCTTTACCGGCGACTTCAACGGCGATGCCTCCCAAGACATCGCGGTGGTTCTTAAGGTCGCCCCAGGCAAACTCTCACAAATGAACGAGGAATATCCGGCCTGGCTTCTTCGGGATCCATTTGCGAAGGAACGTGCTCAACTCAGTGTTGAAGAGAGCGATCTCTTACTCGCGATCATTCACGGGGTTGGCGACAACGATTGGCGCGACTCGCAAGCTACGCAGACTTACCTTCTTAAGAACGCCGTCGGGAACAACGTTACCGTCCAAACAAGCGAGGAGTTCATCAAGTCGAGGACCAGTCGGAGAGTTCCGCCCGTGCAGGGCGATTTGATAGCGGAGAATCTACGGGGAACATCCGGTTACCTCTATTACACAACTGGAAACTATCTTTGGTACGACCCGAAAACATTTAAGCCCATTACCACGGCGCAAATGATTCACGGTCGATAAACGGAGCAAAGACTATGAAAGTACGTCTCGTAGTTCTCGCTACTCTCGTGGCCATGACTCTAGTCACCACGAAAACCTCCTATACGCTTGGGCACCAGGTCGTTGCTAATTTCGACTTCATTACGATCGAGGAGTTGAAAGAAAAGGTTACGCAGACCGAGGCGCCGTTCATTCTCGATGTTCGAGGATCGGAGAGTTATGCCAACAGTCAGACCAGGATAAAAGGGTCGTTACACTTCAGCCCGCGAAAGCTAAAGTACCGTCTCGAATTTCCACCACTGAAAGATCTTCCAAAAACTCGTGAAATGGTTACCTATTGCGCATGTCCGAACGACGAGGCGGCGATCACTGCAGCCCAGATTCTGGTTAGCAGCGGTTTCAAACGTGTGCGAGTGTTGAAGGGCGGCTGGCAGGAATGGTTAAAGGCCAAAGGCCCGGTCGAACAACGCCCCCGCGGATGAATTCTTCTCTGTGCTTCCTGTGTCCACTGAGTCTCTGTGGTGAAACTTGGATCACTCAATGCTTTTAATCGCAAACTTCAATACAATGAAATTGAATCTCAGCCGGAGGCCCAACAACTATTCTGGACGTCGTCAATCTTGGATGTGTACGAGGAGATCGCAGGGTTTTTAGAGGCGTAAACTTTTCGTTGACCCCGGGTACATACCTGCAAGTGACTGGTCCAAATGGAAGTGGAAAAACAAGTCTGCTTCGAATTCTCTGTCGCTTGCTGCCGCAGGAGGAAGGAAGAGTCGAGTGGCAAGGCGCGGAGATTCACTCACTTGGTGAGGATTTCTTCGCTGACGTTACATACCTGGGCCACCGACACGGCGTGAAAGACGAGCTAACCGCAGAAGAAAACCTTCAAGTAACTGCGGGAGTTAATGGAATTAAATTTGATAAGGATGCTATTCGTTCGGCACTTGTTAAAGTCGGGCTATCGGGACGCGAATCCTTAGCGACGCGAATATTGTCCGAAGGTCAACGACGTCGAGTATCACTCGCGCGACTCATCCTCAGTAACACTAAACTCTGGTTACTCGATGAGATTCTGACATCACTTGATGCGTCATCTGTTTTGTTAGTGAGATCTTTGATAGAGGAGCATATAGCAGGCGGTGGAATGGCCATAGTCGCAACTCACCAGGAATTAACATTGAACGCCGGCCAATCAGATCGTCTCGAGCTCAAGACGTGAACGAACCCTCGAGTCGATCAAGTCTATCGATGTTGCGCTGGATCATTTGGCGCGATCTAATGCTGTCGTGGCGTCGTCGCGCTGATGTTTTGTCGACGTTGTTTTTCTTCGTAATCGTAGCGAGTCTATTCCCACTCGGTATCGGTCCGGAAACAGAATTACTCCGGTCGATCGCGCCAGGTGTCGTTTGGGTAGCAGCCCTACTCGCCTCCATGCTTTCGCTGGGACGAGTCTTTGCCAACGACTTTCAGGACGGCACGCTCGAGCAGTTGTTACTAACACCGCAGCCTTTGTTTCTGGTAGTTGCCGGAAAAGTTTTCGCACAATGGCTGACATCAGAAGTTCCACTGGTTCTTATCGCGCCATTGCTCGGTTTGCAGTTGGGTCTTTCAAAGCAGACACTCGTTGTGCTTGTCATTAGTTTGCTGCTGGGAACCCCGGTGCTCAGTCTTATCGGCTCGATTGGCGCAGCATTAACGCTTGGCTTGCGAAGCAGTAGTGTCCTGATTGCGATACTGGTGTTGCCTCTATACATTCCGGTCTTAATCTTTGGAGCCGGAGCAGTGCAAGCCAGTGTCCTGGGTTTTGATCCCCAACCGCATCTCTACTTGCTGGGCGCTGTACTTGTCTTGTCTCTAATTTTTAGCCCTTGGGCCACAGCGGCAGCGTTAAAGATATCGGTTGAGTAAAAGGGCCTTTTGAACCTTAGAACTTTGCACTTGGACTTGAAAAGCAACCAAAACCAGACGACAAAGCACAAAAAAACTAAGTACTAAGGACATGGTTTCGAAGACCCAAGCCCAAAAAACAAAGACTATCTTCTATGAATCTTTACAAATACTCTTCACCCGTAAACTTCTATCCCCTCGCCGGTCGCCTGATTCCCTGGTTTGCGATCCCGGCGGCACTTCTTTTTGCTGCCGGGATCTTTGTTGGGTTCTTTGTTGCGCCTGCTGATTATCAACAAGGCGAGGCTTACCGGATCATCTTCATTCATGTCCCGGCCGCATGGCTCGGCATGTTTTTGTATGTACTCATGGCCGTTTACGCAGGAATTGGGTGGGCCTTCAATGCTCGACTCTCCTCTATGATGGCGTCGTCGATATCGGTTACCGGCGCAATGTTTACTTTCCTTTCCCTGGTGACAGGCGCGTTCTGGGGAAAGCCGACCTGGGGAACCTGGTGGGTTTGGGATGCGCGGATGACTTCCACGCTGATTCTCATGTTCCTTTACATCGGGTTCATCTCACTCCAGTCGTCGATTGAGGATCCGCGACGCGCAGATCGCGCCGGCGCAGTGTTGGCTATAGTTGGCGTCATCAACATTCCTATAATCTATTTTTCGGTGCAGTGGTGGAACACACTCCATCAAGGCGCAACGATTCGGCTGCTTCAAAAACCCACAATTCACGGCTCAATGTTATATGCACTCCTGATTATGCTGGCAGCGTGCTGGCTTTACTCAGTGGCGGTTGTGCTAATTCGGGTTCGTTGCATTATCCTTGAGCGAGAACAAAACGCCGCTCGGTTCGCGGAGGCTACGATATGAACTGGCCAGATCTTTCGATGGGCGGATATGGATTTTATATTTGGGGTTCGTATCTCTTCGCCCTGTTGGCATTTATTTGGGAGCTGGTTACGCTGAGCTATCGCAAGAAGAGCCAATTACAGGAAAAGTCTTCCCAGGAAATGCTGAGAGGCAGCACTAATGAAACGACGTCATAAACGGATTGCTTTTATTCTGGTCGGTCTTTCAGGCATTGCCATCGCGGCCTATTTGGTCGCCAGCGCTTTTCGAAATAATCTCGTCTTCTTCTTTAGTCCCACTCAAGTCGTCGCCAGGGAAGCACCAATTAATCGGACTTTCCGTGTTGGTGGACTCGTCCAGGACGGCACTCTCAAACGCGACCCAGATGGACTGACGGTTCGTTTCGTGGTCACCGATACAGCAGCTAATGTCCCCGTAGTCTACAAAGGAATCCTGCCCGATCTTTTCAAAGAAGGTCGTGGTTGTGTTGCTCAAGGTCGAATCGACGCACAGGGAGTTTTCCACGCCGAACAAGTGTTGGCGAAACACGACGAGAACTACATGCCACCCGAAGCAGGTCAGGCTATCGACAAAGCTAAGTATGCAAGGGAAGCGGCAAAAACAGTCGTAGGGAATTAGCTTTGGAGTGCGGTGCCTTGTCACCGCTTTGTCGGCAGTAATTTCGAGGTTCAAGATCCTTCTTTAACAAAGCGGTGACAAGGCACCGCACTCCAAAATATGGTTCCTGAAATTGGGCAGTTTGCATTAATCATCGCCTTACTACTTGCGCTAACGCAGGCGACGCTTCCGCTTGTTGGGGCGTCTCGCGGAAATCGTTCATGGATTGCGCTGGCTGCACCAGCTGGCCAGGCTCAATTCATTTTCCTCGCGATTGCGTTTAGCTGCCTGGGCTATTCGTTTATTACTAACGACTTCTCAGTCCTCAACGTAGCCACCAACTCAAACAGCCAACTCCCTCTTCACTATCGTCTTGCAGCAACCTGGGGATCACACGAAGGTTCGTTGTTGCTGTGGACTTTAATGCTGGGACTCTGGACTGTCGCAGTGACACTCTTCAGTCGTCATCTTCCGGAGGAAATGGTCGCTCGCGTACTCGCTGTGATGGGACTGGTGAGTGTCGGTTTTCTGCTCTTCATGCTCTTGACCTCGAATCCATTCACTCGATTATTTCCAGTGCCGCCCGACGGTCGAGACCTCAATCCCCTGCTCCAGGATCCGGCGATGGTCGCTCATCCGCCAATGCTTTACATGGGATACGTCGGGTTCTCGGTCGCTTTTGCTTTTGCGATCTCCGCACTGATCAGCGGTCGACTCGATGCCACGTGGGCTCGCTGGTCACGACCATGGACCACAATCGCCTGGATGTTCCTCACCTGTGGAATCGCGTTGGGTAGTTTTTGGGCCTACTACGAATTGGGTTGGGGAGGCTGGTGGTTCTGGGACCCGGTGGAGAACGCGTCGTTCATGCCGTGGCTGGTTGGAACTGCCCTTATCCACTCTCTCGCCGTAACTGAAAAGCGAGGCGGCTTTAAGAGCTGGACCGTTTTACTGGCCATCGCCGCCTTTTCGCTGAGCTTGCTCGGAACCTTTCTGGTACGTTCCGGAGTCCTGACTTCCGTGCACGCGTTCGCGACCGATCCAAAGCGCGGCATCTTCATACTGGCATTCCTGGTTATTGTAATCGGCGGTTCGTTGTTGCTATACGCCTGGCGCGCTAAGCAGGTTGGCATTGGCAGCAAGTTTGAAGTTGTATCCCGCGAGTCGCTGTTACTTTCGAATAACGTATTGTTGACTGTGGCAGCAGGCTCGGTACTCCTGGGAACACTCTATCCCCTGATCGTCGACGCACTCGGAATGGGAAAACTTTCCGTTGGGCCTCCCTACTTCAACATGGTCTTTGTGCCTTTAATGGCGCCCGCCTTGTTCCTGATGGGTGTTGGGCCAATTGCGAAATGGAAGAAAGCTAGTCTGCCTGAACTGGCAGTCCGGCTACGTTGGGCGTTTGTTGTGAGTATCGTAGTTGCGGCGATTTTGCCGTTTGTCTTTGGTCAGTGGAAACCGCTTGTGAGTTTGGGCCTGCTCCTCGCAGTTTGGATAACTTCAACTATCCTCGTGAACCTCTGGGAACGCACCCGCGTAACGACCGGCCAACTCAGCACGCTGCAAAAGTTGCGAATGCAAACGCGCAGTTATTATGGAATGCAGGTCGCTCATCTGGGCATCGCTGTTTTCGTCGTCGGCGTCACGATGGTGACCGGCTATCAATCGGAGCAGGATGTGAAGATGGGACGGGGCGATACACTGAACGCCGGTGGATATGAGTTCAAGTTCAACGGGGTAACGAATGTCATCGGTCCAAACTACCAGGCGGCACGAGCGGAAATCATCGTCAGTAAAAATGGCGTTGAGAAGGAGCGAATGTATCCCGAGAAGCGCAACTACACGGCGAGCGGAAACGTCATGACCGAGACCGCGATCGACACCGGGCTATTTCGTGATCTGTACGTTTCACTCGGCGAGCCTGTCGCCGCTGGAGCTTGGAGCGTGCGCGTTTACTACAAGCCATTTGTTGACTGGATCTGGGGCGGCGCTGTGCTGATGGCGTTAGGTGGCGGCTTGGCATTGAGCGATCGGCGCTACGCTGTGGCAGCTCGCAAAGAGCGGGAAGCGAAAGCTATTAGTGCTAAGCAACCGTCATTGGCGACACCAGCAACTGCCGCAGCCAGCGCCAACATTGAGCAGGTGGGCAGTTGAACTTTGGTTGAGTGCAAGTTAGGAAGGGTGGTTTACCCCCGCTTTCCACTAGAAGAACTTCTTAGGTAACAAGCGGGGGTAAACCACCCTTCCTAACTTGCAATAGATTAGACTTCATATTGAGATCAGATAGCTCTTAGCAATGGCCAAATATTTAATCCCTCTAGTTCTATTCATGGTGCTTGTTGTCTTCCTGGCAATTGGCTTGAAGCGCGACCCACACGAGGTCCCTTCTCCTTTAATTAACAAAGCTGCCCCTGCATTTAGTCTTCCTCAGTTGAAAGATCCTTCCAGGACTTTTTCTGCCGCAGAAATGCGTGGCAAGGTTTGGGTCTTGAATGTTTGGGCTTCGTGGTGCATCACTTGTCGTGACGAACATCCACTCCTGATCGAGTATGCAAAATCAGGCGCCGTTCCAATCTACGGTCTGAATTACAAAGACAAACGCGAGGACGCTCTCGCCTGGCTTGGCGATCTCGGCGATCCCTATGTCTTGAGTGCTGCCGATGAAGACGGGCGTGTGGCGATCGACTACGGCGTCTACGGCGCACCGGAAACTTACGTCATCGACCAGGCGGGCACGATTCGATTCAAGCAAATTGGACCAGTTACCCCCGATGTTTGGTCGAAGGAAATACTACCCTTAGTCCAGGAACTTAATCGACAGGGCAACAGATGAAACGCGCCCTTTTCGTATTCCTACTCGTTTTCCTTTTCGCAGGCTTCACTGCCGCCAAGGATGCCCCACCAACATCAGGAGAAGATCCTGCCGTTGAGAAGCGCTTACAGACTCTGTCAAAGGAACTGCGTTGCCTTGTTTGTCAGAACGAAACTCTGGCGGATTCACAGGCTGGACTGGCAGAAGACTTACGACGAGAAGTACGTGAACAAATCAAGGCGGGCAAAACCGACCAGGAGATCATCTCGTTTCTAACCCAGCGTTACGGCCAGTTCATTCTGTACCGGCCACAAGTTACGCCAACGACCTATCTACTCTGGTTCGGACCCTTTGTTTTGTTGATCGGAGGACTCGTAATTCTGTTTCGCTACATTCGCCAGCGTCGAGATTCCATTACGGAGAAACCCCTGACGAATGAGGAAAGCCGTCGCGCAAGTGAACTTCTCGCCTCGACTTCCGGAGAACAAAAGGCATGATTCTCTTCTGGCTGATTTGCGCCGTTTTTATTGTTATCGCACTTGCTTTTGTCCTGCCTCCGTTACTGCAACGTGAGAACGAAACTGACAAGAAGATGTCCGATGAAGAACGCAAAGCAGCAAACATTGCGGTCTATCGCGATCAGCTTGATGAGCTAAAGGGTGATCTCCAGAACGGAATAGTCAGCGAACAACAGTTCGAAGAGGACTCTGAAGAAATAAAGCGACGTTTACTGGAAGACGTTTCTTCGCATGACAAGTCGAAGTCAGTTCGAATTGGCAAAGATAAGAACATGGCCTACGTCGTTGCTGTTGCAATTCCTCTCATTGCGGTTGTGTTTTATTTGCAGGTCGGAACACCAAAGGGTATCGGCAAAGCAGCGCAGGCTACTGCAATGGAAGGACCTGCGATGGGTGGCGGGGGCGGCGAACGCACTCCAGAACAGATCGCCGCGAACGTGGAAAAGTTAGCGAAGCGACTGAAAGATGATCCTTCGGATGTGGACGGATGGGTGATGCTGGCTCGTTCTTATAGCTCGATGGACCGTTTCGGAGAAGCAACTGGAGCCTACGCGAAAGCAACTGAGCTGAAACCTAATGACGCCGATCTTTGGGCCGAATATGCCTTTGCCACGGCGATGGCTAATAATCACAAAATAGATGGCAAGGCATTAGAGCTAATCAACCAGGCACTAAAAGTTGATCCCGATAATGCTAAAGCTTTACAACTTTCAGGTACTGCCGCATTCGATAACAAGGACTACAAGAAAGCGATTGAGATTTGGCAGAAAGTGCTGAGCAGAGTACCGGCAGGCTCGGACGTAGCTGAGGCGATCACGGAACGAATTAACGAAGCAAAGACCTTGTCGGTATCCAAGTAAGAACCTTAAAAAACAATGAACAGAGAGAATTTACTTTTCGCGATTATTGGAATCCTTTTTGGATTTATCGTGGGTTTTATTTTTGCCAGCACGATGAGTCAGAAGACTGGACAGAATGCACCGCAGACGATGGCCGGCAGCCCAACACTTCCAGCAGATCATCCAACCACAGGCGGCGCACCAAATGCCCCTGGCGATCCGCAAGCGGTTCGAGCGCAGGTCAC
>QHXL01000157.1 GCA_003222935.1 Acidobacteriota bacterium | reverse complement strand
CCCAGCCGATACTTTAGTCACAACAAGCTAAAGCATATCGGACATCGCATGACATTTCTGAAACCATAGGCCACTGAAATCGTGTAAGCTTCCGGCAAGCTAATGAAACCTGAAACTTTTCAGGTTTACCGTTCACTAACTACTGACATAGCGCTTTACATAGTGTCGTCGTCGACCTTGAGTTTCACACCAGGTCACCCGGTCAGGTCAAACACTTCTCACCATCCGGATTTTTAGGTAGGACGTTATGCTCAAAACAACTCTGCGCTGCTGCTTTCTTACCCTGGGGATCGCTGCGTCTATCCTTGCTCAACAAAACAACGGCTCAATTAAAGGTACAGTTACCGATCAACTCGGAAGTCTAATCACAAATGCTCGCGTTGTGCTCAAAGACGAGCGTGGATCGACGACAAGTGTCATGTCGAGTTCGATAGGCGCATTCGAATTTAGAAACTTGCGTCCCGGGCTGTACGAGTTGAGGGTCGTAGCTCCTGGCTTCGTTCCTTATGAAGAGAAAGGCATTACTGTACACGCACAACGAGCAACCGTTAGCGACGCGCAACTCAGCGTGGAAGTGGAAGAGCAACAGGTCACCATTGACGACCGGACCATCAGTACGGACGCCGATAACAACGCAAATGCGGTCGTCTTACGGGGTCGCGATCTTGATGCCTTGCCGAACGACCCAAACGCATTGGCCGCCGCTCTCCAGGCGCTTGCCGGTCCTCCTGATCAGGAGGGAGGAGCTCAAATCAAAGTTGATGGATTCTCTAACGGTCAGATACCTCCGAAGGAGGCCATCCGCGAAGTCCGGATCAATAACAATCCCTTCGCAGCTGAGAACGAGTTCCCTGGCTTTGGTGGGATCGAGATATTCACCCAGCCGGGTTCTGAAAAATGGCACGGTGGCGCCAGCTTCGACTTCAATGATGAGAGTCTTAACTCGCGTAATCCCTTCACAACGCGCAGAGCTCCATTTCAGCAGCGCTCATTTAGCGGAAATTTAAGTGGACCAATCGTCGCGAAGCGTGCTTCATTTTCGACGTACTACCAAAGATTTGTAAGTGATAGCAACTCGATAGTAAATGCGACAGGTCTTAATCCAGTCACACTTATACCTTTTACCTTGAACCAATCGCTCATCACGCCTTCAGTCAGTACTTACGGAAATGCTCGTCTTGATTTCAAGATAAATAAGAAACACACGTTGGTCGGACGTTTCTCGTACTCGATGTCGAACCAGGATCTCCAGGGTGTCGGAGGGTTTTCGTTACCGTCTCGCGCGTACGCCGGCAAGCGTAGTGACTTCACACTTCAGGTAACTGAAACTGCAATGATCAACGAGAAGACAATCAATGAGACGAGGCTTCAACTGTCCCGCAACTGGTTTCGTCAAACAAGTGCTTCGTCAGAGCCCGCCCTCAGTGTGCTTGATTCATTCTTCGGCGGTGGTTCACAAGTCGGTTCCTCTTCGAACCTGCGAAAACGAATGGAGATTCAAAACTTCACTTCCTGGTCCACAGGAAATCACTTCATGAAAATAGGTGGACGGCTGCGCTGGGTTGGTAACGACAGTGTTTCTCCAGGAAACTTTGGCGGTAGTTATACGTTTGCGGGCGGCGTCGGACCACTACTCGACGCTAACGATCTGGTCGTACCTGGACCGAACGGACAGCCTCAGCTAGTTGAAGTAGGTAGTCTGGAAAAGTATCGAAGAACGCTTCTGTTTCAGCGGCAAGGTCTTAGTCCATCCGCTATTAGAGCTTTGGGTGGGGGCGCTACTCAATTCTCGATCGCTGGAGGAACCCCTGAAGCTGAAGTCACCCAGGGAGACGTGGCCTTTTACTTCCAGGACGAATGGAGACTTCGACCGAATTTCACGTTGTCACCAGGCCTGCGTTATGAAAATCAGAACAACATCAGCAGCCCCATGAACTTTGCTCCGCGCCTGGGCTTTGCCTGGTCGCCGGTTTTCGGCGGCGGAAAGAGGGTTGAAGCCAAACCGGCAGAACCAAAGCCTGTGGAAGCCAAACCAGTTGCGGCTGCGACCACGACTACTACTACAACGGCCACGGCTGCCACAACGCCAGCTCCGGCGCCAGCAGTTAAGCCACCTGCTGGTCCACCCAAAACAGTTTTCCGTGGCGGCATCGGACTTTTCTATAACCGAATCTCCGAAGATATAACTCTTAACGCCCTCAGGTTTGACGGCGTCACTCAACAGCAGTTCCTTGTCACTGATCCGGCCGTGCTCAATCTCTTTCCAGTGGTTCCTCCAGTTGAGGCCCTGGCCGCATTTGCGCAGCCACAAACCAGACGTGTTATCTCCGACGACTTGAATCCGCAACGTTCCTTCCGTGCGATGTTCACGGTGGAGCGTCAATTAACAAAGGCCGTCAAACTATCACTTTCTTACAGCCACAATCGGACAGTAGATATCCAACGCTCGGTCAATATCAACGCACCACTCGGGGTTACTTTTATTCCTGGCATACCGACGAGCGGTACCCGTCCACTTGGACCAACGGCCGGCAATGTTATGCAATACCAGTCGAGCGGACGATTGACCGGCAACAGCTTGAATATCAACATCAATGCCAACTTAAAAAAAGGAAACATTTGGGGTGGTTACAGCCTAAGTAAATCTCGAAACACCGATAGCGGAACAAGCGGTTCCCCGTTCGACGCCTACGACTTCAGCCAGGAGTACGCGCGAACCAATTTCGGCCAATTAAATTTCTTCTACGGTGGCGGTTATTACCAGGCGCCATTTGGCATAAGTCTTAATCTCTTTACTATTGCAACGTCAGGTGCGCCATTCAATATAACCACGGGTCGAGATACAAACGGCGATACATCATTTTCTGAACGTCCAGCATTCGCGACGGATCTGACGAAACCGGGAGTGGTAGTAACGCCACTCGGAGCTTTTGATCCCAATCCATCCCCCGGTCAACAAATAATTCCGCGAAATTTCGGGAGAGGCCCGGGTTTTATGTCGGCGAACCTGGGAGTCGAGAAGATCTTTAAGTTGGGCAAAGCGATCGAGCCTAAAATGCCGCCCTCTTCACCCAAAACAACGGACGCGAACGCGCCGCAAACACCTCAACCGAAACCGCCGGTCCAACGTCCCTACACACTCGGCATCTCGATGTACGCAAGCAACATTTTCAATCGAACTAACAAGGACGTACCTGTTGGAAACATGGCTTCCCCGTACTTCTTGAAATCTCCCGGCGGTTCAAATAACTTTGTCTTCGGACCTGGAGGCGGATCAGGCGGTAACCGGCTGATCCAACTCAGGCTCAGATTCAATTTCTAAGAGACGGAGTTTCATTTTGCTAACACACGTTGTCATCTGGAAGTACCGGCCCGATGTCGAGCAGGAAACACGTGAGGAACATGTCCATTTGCTGCGCAACCTTGCGGGTATCATTCCGGAAGTGAAAAGTCTTGAGGTTGGCTTCGATACTATCGGCTTGCCACGGTCCTACGATACCGGTCTTGTTGCGGTCTTTGCTGATCGAGCAGGACTCGACGTTTACACGGTCCATCCTGAGCACGTCAAAGTCGCAAACTTTGGACGCGGCATCAGCGAACACGTAGCCTCGGTCGACTTCATCAGCTGATAAGAAGACAAGAACCTTTTGGACGTGAGAGGATGTCAGCCCTATCTGAATCCTAAGGATGTCGCGCGCCAAAAAGATCCTACTGATTGTTCTCTTCCTGATTCTGCTGTCGCAGATCCCTTTCGCATATAGACGTTATCGACTCGGTCGCTTGAATGCATTGATTCAAATGATCAACTCCGAGAGTCGACAACTAGCACAAAGTCGTACCCGGCAAAGTAACGATCTGTCGCCCTATGCAGAATACAAGGGCGTCGTTCACGTGCATTCGTTTCTTGGTGGACACAGCGCCGGTACATTCCAGGAAATTCTAGACGGGGCAATTGCGAACCAGTTGGACTTCGTTGTGATGACTGAACACGTCGAGTCTCAGTACGACACGTCTGCGATGACGTTGAAAGGTCCGCGAGCAGGTGTTCTTTTCATTAATGGTAACGAGGTGGCAAGCAAACAGGGAGATCGTTTGCTGAGTATTCCCGGTGACGTGTCTTTGACTTCTTCGAGTGGGGTATCGACTGCTGATGTAGTAGCAAACTCTCGAG
This sequence comes from Acidobacteriota bacterium, assembly GCA_003222935.1. Classification (GTDB taxonomy): domain Bacteria; phylum Acidobacteriota; class Blastocatellia; order Pyrinomonadales; family Pyrinomonadaceae; genus PSRF01. The sequence continues at coordinate 4,426 of QHXL01000157.1, read as the reverse complement.
CTCGTAACGCACTGTCGATTATCGCCTATCCAGAAGAGTTTAAAAGCTGGAGTGAAAATGTTGACGGGATAGAGGTCTACAACGTCTATACAAATGCCAGGCGGATCAACCCCCTCGTTGCACTATTCGACACCGTTTGGAGTCGCCGAGCGTTTCCCGCTTTGCTGTTTGCAAATTATCTCCAAAAGCCCGGGCTGGGTCTGAAGAAATGGGATGAAATTCTTGCCGGACGACGAGCAGTTGCCCTCGCGGGAAACGATTCACATTCCAACGTGGGACTGAGTCTGGATGATGCGAGTGGAAAACAGTTAGTCGGCCTCAAACTCGATCCGTACGAGACAAGCTTTCGGTTGGTGAGAGTGCACGTCCTATTACCGGCACAGGTAGAAGACAGCATGGAGGTACGTGCCCAATTGGATGAAACAAGTTTGCTTCAGGCCATTCGGGCCGGGCATTGTTTTATTGGATTTGATCTATTAGGCGACACGACCAACTTCAGATTCGAAGTGCGTGATTCGCGCGGGATTCAGATACAGGGCGACGAAGTGCCGCTTCAAAGTGATACTCGGTTGAAAATTCTGCTTCCGGCGTCGAGCCGGCTTGTTCTTTATCGCAACGGGAGTGTGATGCTGGATGAAACCGGAGTGAAAGAGAAAGAGATTCCAGTCGTTCAAGCTGGTATCTATCGCGTCGAGGGATACCTGCCGCAGTTAGGAAAACCATTTAGCGAGCAACCGTGGATAATCTCCAACCCGATCTACATAAAATAGCCTTGCCTCTAGTCACGCCATTGCACTTCAGTAGTTCCGGCTGCTGGGACCGCAGGCGTCCCCGCCTGCCTACTTCAAGCTAGGGCTCGATCGGGCGAATTGCGACGCTTGCAGACGGGGACGCCTGCGGTCCCAGTAGCAACGAACTACTGAAGTGCTATACGAGTTTATTAAAGGGAAAATGAGGTGGGTGAAAACGGTTTCGCCCCACATGGGCTGCCCTGCTAACTGCCCTGTGGGGCGACGAACCATCGCTGGAAAGCTCCAGCTTACTTGTTTTCGGAAGCGGTGCGTACGTTCACCGGAGTACTGGAGGAAGTCTAGTGTTTGACTTCTCTCTCCTCTTATCCCGAGTATTAGGGACAGGGGAGTCAGCCTTCCACACACTGTTTTTTCAAGTGGATTCAGTCTAGTCTCGAGGCTAATATGTGTCAAGAATCACCTTGACCGAACTTGAACCATACAAGCCCATTTTGACTAGGATTCTTAACATAAAGACGCAGGATCGTATTGCCCGATGCCAACAGTAATCACCATCCCAACCCCCTCAAGTTTCAGCTTTCAACGCACAGTAATCAGTCATGGCTGGTGCCAGTTACTGCCATTCGCGATCGATGAGAAAAACTGGAAACTGACCCGCGTTGTCGACCTCCCAAACAAGCAACCATTCACTATCACCATGTCCGCTAACCGACAAGCGGTCAAAGTTGAGCCCTCTCGAACGCTCAATCAAACCGAAACCAATCGAGTCATCCGAGATACGCGTCACATTCTTCGGCTCGACGATGATCTGGAAAGCTTTTACGAATCAATGAGCTCAGATCCCGAGTTCTCCTGGATAACGGATCAAGGTGCCGGTCGGATGCTTCGTTCACCAACAGTCTTCGAAGATCTGGTGAAGATGATCTGTACTACTAATTGCTCCTGGTCTTTGACGAAAAAAATGGTGACTGGCCTAGTGGAGAACTTAGGTCGACTTAGTCGCGACGGAGCTCGCACATTTCCCTCTCCGCAGGCGATGGCTTTAATGCCCCTCAACTTTTATACGGATGAAGTACGAGCGGGATATCGTGCGCCTTATCTGAAGACGCTAGCGGATCGAGTTGCTGCTGGTGAACTAAATGTGGAAGCCTGGTTAACTACCGAACTACCCACCAAAGAACTTATCAAACAGATCAAAGGTGTTAAGGGCGCTGGAGACTACGCAGCTGAGAACCTTCTTAAGTTGTTGGGACGTTATGACGGGTTGGCTCTCGACTCCTGGACCAGAGCCAAGTTCTTCAAAGTAAGAAATAACGGACGAAAAACTACCGACAAAAAGATCGCTCGCTATTACTCACGCTTCAACGAGTGGCGTGGTCTCGCCCTCTGGTGCGACATGACTCGCGACTGGATGTAAAGACAGGTTTACCAAACTAAAAAGGAGCACCAGGCGACCTGCGCCTCATGCTCCTCTTTGTTTGGGGATAAAGTTTGTTACTTCGTGAAAACGTAAGTCGCGTCGCTCGGTCTTGGTCCTTCAACCTTGCGAGTAACGGTCAACGTTTTTCCGTCAGTTGATAGTGAGAACTTCTCGGTAATTGTCGAGACGATTTCCGCACCATCCTGGCCCTGGAAAGCCGACTTGGTGACGAGTTCCAGAGTATTGCCGGACCAGCTCGCCTTGCGGGCGACTTTGCCGCGGCCCGTGTCGGTCGTAGCTTCATTACCATCAAGATTAAACGAACGTGGGCCACCCATTCCGCCCATCATTCCACCGCGACCGCCACCACCACCGCCGCCTCCACCTGGAGGAGGACCACCGGCTGGAGGACCGCCTGCTGGAGGAGCGCCGGCACCAGCGCCGCCACCCATTTGACCACCAGTTACCTTCTCTTCGATTGTGATCGCCTTGTCATCCTGCCCAATAGTCCAGGTGACACTGTCGGCGCCTTGTAGTCGCTGATTCAAACCCTGGCTCTTACTCTTATCGAGCGTCCAGGTACCAGCGAAATTGGCAGGTGCGGCGGCATGCACAGCCAGAGTGAATATAAGTGCGCTCGACAGACCCAAAGCACTAATCATCTTTCTCATTCGAGATCTCCTTCTACAGTTATCGAGTTCCAAAAACTAAGACGCCGCAAGCTAACCGAAGGTCAGTTTTATTCGGGTTCATGGAGCCCAGGGCTAGCGAAGCAACTCCGAGAGAGTGCGAAGTCTATCAAAGTGAATATCCTTTTGAGTGTAGGGAAATGTAAAGATTTGTATAGAGATGGTAAAGAGGTCTATCGCGCGACATTTGACTCTGTTTATATAGACCGCGAGTTAATAAGTAACGATATTCGATCGTTAGTTAACTGGGAACCTGAGAGTGTTTGAATGCGTAACAAGCGAGGTGTTCTTGAGGCATACACGCTTCGCGAATCGGGTTCTTTGCTAGTTGCAGTCTAGTAATAATAAGTAAGGGAACTTTTTATTCGTGCGATGCGAACCAAATGGGTGATTGCAATCATCCTACGAGAATGTGAAGTCTTTAGTAATTATTGTGGACAACACATGTATGTAGTTGAAAGTTTGTCATAAGTAAGCTGCGAGCGGTGTTTATTCGCAGAGAAGAGTACGGGGGGCAGGCTTTTTGATGGTAACCAGAGTGAAGTTGCAAAATGCCATCAGAAGTTTGAAAAAATCTGGGCTTGCATGAAGGACCAAGCGGTGCTTTTAGGGTGAGCTGAACAAGTAACAAGGAGAGCAGTGATGAAGTCAATTTTAAATCGGATAGTTTTAGTACTCGTGGTTGGTGCGCTCACATGTGTTGCAGCGTTTGCAAAAGTGCACAAGCACGATGTGACCTTTGAAAACGACACCAAGGTCAACGGCACTGTCGTTAAGAAGGGTACGTACCAGGTGAAGTTTGATGACCAAACAGGTCAGTTGTCGATCGTCAAGAATGGCAAAGTTGTGGCCGAGGCGATGACAAAACTCGAACAGCGCGACAAGAAAGCTGGTGATTTTCAGGTGCGTTCATTGACCAATGGTGACGACTCGCAACTCGTGGGTGTGACCTTTGGCGGATGGGATAAAGACGTTGTGATTTCAGGTAGCGGCGGTTCCACATCCGGCAGCAACTAAGCCGTAAGCTTTGAAGTTTTATAAATGACGCGCCTCGAGGTCTTCGGATCTCGAGGCGTTGCTGTATTTGGAATGTCCGATAAACTTCAGTTTGTCGTGATCACCACTAGAAGGCATCTAGCTAACATTTCGACAAACTGAAGTTTATCGGACATTTAGGTCGGCGGGCATTTCGACAACTTTAGGCTAAGATGGGTCACTGAAATTAAACTCGCAGCGGAGATCAAAATGAACTATCGACAATTTGGACGGATCGATTGGGAAATCAGTGGTGTTGGTTACGGTATGTGGGGGATGGGAAGTTGGTCCAACTCCGACGACAATGAATCACTCGGTTCGCTCCAAGCGTCAGTCGACTTTGGTTGCACGTTCTTTGATACGGCTTACGCGTACGGCGAAGGACGCAGCGAAAAGCTGCTGGGCCAAATTGTCAGATCAAATTCTTCGAAACGACTCTACACGGCGACAAAGGTACCGCCGAAAAATCTACAATGGCCTGCTGCTCCTGATTCAACTCTAACGGAATCGTATCCGCCGGATCACGTTGA
>QHXL01000156.1 GCA_003222935.1 Acidobacteriota bacterium | reverse complement strand
TTTAATACTGACGAGTTTTTGGTGAAGGTGGACCACCAGCTCAATGAGAAGCACAACTTGACGTCGACCTACTTCACTACCGCGGGCACCAACACAGTGAGGGCCGGTGGTGGCAATTTGCCGTGGGCCAGCCAGCAGTTCAAATGGCGGCAGCACAATGTCAACCTGAGTGATGTTTGGATTATCAGTTCGGATAAGATCAACCAGGTCTGGTTGACATACACGCGAAACTTTGGAGGTCGCTTGAATGTACCCGCGACCTCGCTGCGTGATTTGGGTTCGCAGTTCGCGATCCAGGGCGCACCATCGTTACCCCAGATCACAGTCACGGGTTTCTTCACTCTGACCAACTCGATCGGCGGACCTAAGGCAGGCACAAATTTCTATTCCATGCGCGATGTCTTCAGCTGGAATAAGAACAATCACTCGCTCAAGTTGGGCGGCGAAGTCTCGTTGAACAAGGACGTCCAGGACACGTTGCTAAATAACTATGGAGTCTTCACTTTCAACAACGTAACGACCAAGAATGCTCTGTCTGACTTTTTGATCGGAATTCCCAGTGCGGTAACCCAGGATGCGCCCGTTACCGGCTTAACGAATAGTTGGTACACGGCGCTGTTCGTTCAGGATGACTTCAAGATTCATCCCCGCCTGACCCTCAACCTGGGTTTGCGTTATGACATTCAAACGCCGCCAACCGATCCACAAAACCGCGTCGTCAACTACATTCCAGGACTGAAGTCCACAGTCAATCCGCTTGCACCAGTCGGCGCACAATTCTTTGGCGACCCTGGAGTCGAACGTGGCGCCATCCCGGTGAGTTACACGCATTTTTCTCCCCGCCTGGGCTTTGCCTGGGATCCCGCAGGAAACGGGAAGACTTCGATTCGCGGAGCAGTCGGGCAGTTTTACGGCAGCATCTCGGGCAACGAGTGGAACACGATGACCAATTTTCAGCCTTTCTCCACCCGGCTGACCTTCACCAATATCAATCAGAAGACGAACGCGGCCGGAGTGCCGTTGGGAGCTTCACTCAGTAATCCTTATAACGCTTACGTCGGTGGCAATCCGTTCCCCTACAAAGGAACATTCATCAACGGCGGCGGGCTCTTCGCAGCGGCGCCCGATTTCAAGTGGCCCTACTCCTATCAAATGAACTTCTCAGTTCAGCGCCAGGTCACGGGAGACCTGACTGTGGGCGCAGCTTACGTTGGGACACTCGCAAGAAATCTTCCGTTTGGACGCGATGTGAACTATCCAGTGCTTACACCGACAGCCACCAGTGCCGGAGCGAACATCCTCTCGCGGCGACCAAATCCGGCGTTCGGTGCGGTCAACGTACTTAACTCAGATCAAAGGGCGTCCTATCATGGTCTGCAGATTACGAGCAACATGCGTATGAACAACCATGTCAGCTTCAACGCTTTCTACACCTTGAGTTCGACCAAGAGCTCCGTGCAATTGCACAACAATACGACGCAGGGCTTGGCCCAGAACTTCAGCAAACTCTTCGAGGATATTGGTCGCGCTGATACGGACCAGCGTCACGTTTTCAGCATGAGCTTGAACTACAAACCCGATTACTACACTGGTGACAACGCCATTGTGCGTGGGATTCTGAACGGCTGGAGTATTGCACCCATTATCAAAATCCGGAGTGGCCTTCCGTTCTCGATCACCAATGGCAACGTGGACGCCAACCTCGACGGTCAAGTCAACGATCGCGCGCAGTTAGTGGGCGATCCCCACATCGACAATCCCACGGCGGCGCGGTGGTTCAACACTGCAGCCTTTCTCCAGAACAAGGTCGTGACGGGCGTTGCCACTGACGGCAACTCGCCGCGCAACCTACTCGATGGTCCAGGATACAAGGTCGTGGACCTGGCAATCTCGCGAGACTTCAGGTTGAGCGAGCGCTTCAAGCTGCGTTTCCGGGCGGAGGGCACGAATGTATTTAATCTCGTGAACCTCGGACAGCCGGGTAACTCCGTTCCATCAGGCGCGACGTCGACGACCTTTGGCGTTATCACGTCCGCAGCCTCGATGCGCAAGTTGCAGTTTGGCTTGCGACTGACCTTCTAACTCTTGTTGGCAGGGCAGTGAGCAACAGGGCCTGGGGCGTGAGCCCCAGGCAACCTTTGCATTTTCAAGTAAGAGCCAGCCTGGGCTCAGGATTCCGAAAACGCAATAATGAAAACTACTGAAGAACAGACTGTCAACGCATTGCACACGGATTGGACCATGATCCCGGTGGAGCACCTGGAAGAGGGCATTGAACGACAGATGGTTGTCGGTGAGAACCTGATGATTTGTCGTTTGCGTTTTGCTCCGCACACAGTTACACAACCGCACGATCATCCACATGAACAGATGACTATTGTGGAACGGGGTCGCGCCCTATTCACCATTGGCAACGAACAAAAAGTCGCCGCAGCAGGCGACGTCCTCCACTTTCCTCCCGGTGCCTGGCATGGCGCGTCGATGCTCGACGAGGAGGTAATACTCGTCGATATCTTTTCACCTATCCGCGAGGATTTTCTGCCGATCGCCTGAGTTGAAGTTACGTTCGCCTTTGCGCAATTCTTGAATCCCACCCATTCTAGCTCGCTTCTTTGTAGGTTGGACTTTAACTATCCACCCACTGCTGTGGGTGGGATGGCAGACCATATCCGGAGGTTTCTTGTAGGTTGGAGTCTAACTATCCACCAACTGCCGTTGGCGGTATTTTTAGAAATAACAATCGAAGCCCGCCGACTAATCTTTTGCCGTTAGCACAACTTTGATGACTCCATCGCTGCGATCTGCAAAAAGCGTGAAGGCTTCCTGTGCGTGGTTGAATGGGAGGGTATGCGTAACCAGTGGTGAGACATCAATCACACCGTTTGAAATCATATTTACTGCTACGCGAAAGTCTTCGACCGTTGGCCCGAGAGTACAAATCAATCGGCCCTCGTTCCAGAAGAAGTCGTGAAAGTCGAAGTCGTATTTGTATGTATGTGGTAGGCCAAAAGCCAGCACCGTTCCATTACGCCTCACGAGCTTCGCGGCCACGTTCAGAGTTTCTGCTTTGCCGATAGCCTCGACGACCAGATCCGCCGACTTTCCATCCGTTATCGTCTCAATCGCCGCAGCAACCTCCGCCGCGCTTCCGCAAACAGTATGTGTTGCGCCCATCCGGGTTGAAACTTTTAGCCGCTCAGGTAAATGGTCGACCGCAATCAGCCGCGCCACACCCAGGTGACGCAGGAGCGCCGTGAACAACTGACCAGTTGGCCCCTGCCCCAGTACAACGGCTGTTTGCCCTACTAACTCTGGTAACTTCGAACAGGCATGGACCACTGTTCCCAGTGGCTGGGAGATCACCAGATGATTTGCCGGACCGTCGGGCAGCGCAACAGCGCGGTCGTCGCTGGAAACAAAGTACTCCGCAAGCCCTCGATGCTGAATAGTCGGCAGACCAAGGACGCGATCGCCTTCTTTGAACGAATCGCTCCGAGACTCCGCCACAAATCCCGCTAACTCGTGAAGCGAAAGCATGGGTGGCAGCGGTGCCGATGCGCCCGTAAGAGCCGGGTGCGAAGTATCGAACAGAAAGTAGGGAAGATCGCTCCCACAGATGGAGCCAACCTGGAGTTGGACCAGGAACTCGCCCTTTTCTATTTTCGGCCGCGGTATCTCAATCATCTCCAGACGCCGTTTGCCGGTTATTTGTCCCGCAATCATTTTACTCATGGATTGACCAACGATCTTTTGAAGCTGAATTTGGCAATGAGGCCGACTGAAGCGGCCACCCACCCGGCAAGAGCGAGATAGATGAAGTAACGCGGAATCACCAGCAACGGCGGAAAGTTAAGAGCCTTTGCGAGTTGAAACGTGCACACCGTGTACATCCCGAAAGGGAAGACCAGTCCCCAGTATTGCGGATCATATTTAAGCGGAAATCTCCTGTACACATGACGCCAGAATCCGAGGATAAGGAGAAGCGGTATCCACCACGTGCCCGCCGACCAAAAGAATAATGTGAATCCCTTTAGAAACGGCAGCACATCTTTCAAGAGAGTCCAATCAGAAGCAGCGATGATCAGTCGCGCGCCTGCCAGCGTCGTAATTGCTACTGACCCCATGTTGATCCAGTAAGGTGGCGTAAGCGCCGCCGTCGTGACGTTCACAAACGTGAAGCGGTAAAAGATTAAAGTGATCAGCAGCAGGTAGAGCATGCAGCCGAGCAGAAACATGCAAAGCGTGAAGAAGAGAACTGGTTCACGATAATCTCCAAAGCCGCTTGCCAACAAAGTTCCAAGCACAGAAATCGATTGCGTTGCGACCACGGCCAGCAACCAGCCACCGTTTAGACCTGCTTCAATTGACGGCTTGTTTTCTCGCACAGTCATCGCAGCGAAGAACGTGTACATAATGACGAGCCACAACAAAATTCCGCCAAACCACAGAACAGTGGCAATACGCGATTGATTCAGGACGATCACCAGCGCACTGCCAAGCACACAAGTTCCCGCTACTACCGTGAAGAATCCTGGACCACGCACGTGATCGTTGATGTCACTCTTAATGCGTGAAAAGAAGAGGAACAGCCGGAGCAGTAATAGCAGCCACAGTATTACGTATGCGACGACATCGATTACGAGAAGCACAAGAGAGAGAGTTTTCATTTCCAGCACGAAACAGGCGATGGAAATGATTCCCGTCGCCATAACCAGTGCGAAATATCCTGGAAATAGATCAGCCGCTGCTCGTAAGAGGAAGTTGTTCGGGTTGGATTGAGAATTACTCATCGAGTGCGTCGGGGTCTTCATCGCAACGCTTGCATTCGAGTTCTATACCGATACGGGAATCGCGACCCTTCTCTGTGAGAACCCATTCGCGCGTAGTCATGGGCGGATCATGGCGAACATGTTGCCGGTGACCACATTCCAGGATTGCTCGCCAATGGTCTTCATCGTCTTTGTCGAAACCGGTGATCCTTTGCTTCATCAACTACTTACTCCGACGGTTAAGAATGACATCCACAGATTACGCAGAATACGCAGATTTTTTTCCGAAAGAGGATACTTCCCAACCGTCCAAGTGAATCTGCGTATTCTGTGAAATCTGTGGATGATCATTCTGTTTTGTCCCGCACATAGCCTGAACTGGTCTTCTTACGTGAAGTCGGTCGCCACCAACGAATGATCGACAGCGTTATGATGAAGCAGACTCCCGATGATACGACCAGCGGTATGAGCACCGAGTAATGACGGGCCAATGCCGCCTCTACCGTGGCTGCCAGTATCCAGAGCTGCGCGATATTGATCATGGCGAGCATGATCAACCGGGCCTGCCAGACGGCGGCCTGTCCCGCCTTCGATCTCTGCTTGATGCTATTTACTTCAGCTTGCATGGTTGTCCGTCGAAGCTTTTCTGCTTACTGCAAAGACCTGTCCGCCGCGGACCTCAATTTCAATAGCGTCGAGCGCTCTTGGCGGTGGGCCATAAAGTACATTTCCTGACGCAACGTCGAATGCGCCTTCATGACAGGGACACTCAAGACGCTGATGGTCGCGCGAATAGTAAACGGGGCAGCTGAGGTGTGTGCACTTCTGACCGTACGCGTGATACGTGCCGTCGCTTGCGCGAACCAGGATTGCCGAGTCTTCTTCAGCAGGATAAGTAAAGTTCAGGCTGCTGTTTGGCGCGAGTTCTCCGGCACCATCGATGGGAGCCGCGACAAATGATTCGCTCTTGCGCGCATCAATTGCCGCTTTCGCCGCAAACCCGCCGGCTCCGAGAAAGAGTGCTGCGGAAGTGAATCCTAGGAAGTTACAGAACTCTCTTCTCGTGACCTGGGCTTCCTCATCGCGGTCATAGGGAAAGTCTGCCTGAAACGGTGCAGTCGCATCACGAACATCCGCTTCATCTGACAGGACTCGATTGATAGTGTTCTTTAAGTCATTCATTGTCGTTTCAGAACTCGTTGCTCTTATCCGATTGCTCAACCTGCGTGTCGATCCATGATTCGATTGTTGGTGTCTCAGTCTCCGCACGCGTCAACAATCCTTCAAAGACTCCACAACCATCGACATTCACTGCGTCCGCATCGGTCGGTAACATTAGATAAACCTTCGTCTCGACTTTCTGATTTCCAAACACGTGTACGTTGACTGGTTTCGTTCGTCGCAGCGGAACAATCTGTTCATACTTGCCGAAAGAGATGGCGCCCGTCGGACAAACACTCGCACACATCGGCTTCAAGCCTTCTGAGGATCGGTCGTAGCACATGTCGCACTTCATCTGAAGGTGCATCTCTGTGTTGTACTTCGGCACGCCAAAAGGACAAGCATTGACGCAGTTGCGACAGTCGAGGCAGCGTGGTTTTAGCGCGGACATCACTACGCCGTCGTCAGCCACCTTGATCGCGTCGGCAGGGCAGACCAGTGCGCAAGTCGGCTCCTTGCAGTGCATACAGACGGTCGGCATTGTTGCGGTAGTTTCAGCGCGATCGATGTAGTCGACAAAGATCATCGGGTAGCCCTTGTGCGTGGCACATTCGCGGCACGCGGCGACGCAGGCTCGACAGCCGATGCAGCGCTGCGGATCGATGAACATCGTCTCTTCCATAAGTTTATTAGCCGCAGATGAACGCAGATTTACACAGATAAGAATGAAACCAACAGCAGCACAATTCTTCCCTTCATCATCTTTCCTATCTGCATAAATCCGCGTTCATCCGCGGCCCTTTCTCGTTTCGCTTAGTGATGCGCCTTTACGTTGTCTTCCGAGAATCGGCAATTGCCTTGAATGAATCTTTTCAATTCGCGCCGAACACGCCTTGTACTCAGGAATCTTCGAAATTGGATCCACGGCAGGATTCGTCAGCTGGTTCACTGCCAACTGTTCGCCCCAGTGATAAGGAATGAAGATCGTGTCTGGTCGAATTGTGCGCACCACCAGCACCGGAAAAATTCCATCACCACGACGCGAGACCACTCGTACACGTTCGCCATCATTTATCTTCAGCTTCATCGCCGTTTCGGGATGAACTTCGACATAGGGTTCCGGGCATTGCTCGACCAGGAATCCTATGCGACGTGTTTGGTTGCCGGAGAGATATTGATAGACAACGCGTCCGCTCGTGAGAATCAATGGAAACTCTTCGTCGGGTACTTCATTGGGTGGGTTGTATTCCATCGCGTGAAACTTCGCTTTGCCGTCGGGGTGGTAGAAGCGATCTTCAAACAGTCGCGGCGTGCCTGGATGATCTTCAGTCGGGCACGGCCAAAAGACGCCGTTGTTCTGCTCAATCTTTTCCCACGTTATTCCGTAGTAATCCGCATTGCCTCCACGCGACGCTACGCGCAGCTCGTCAAACATCTCGCGCGGTGAATTGAAATTGAAATACTTTTCGCGGCCCAGGCGACGCCCGATCTCGTTGATGATCCACCAGTCAGCACGCGCCTCGCCAGGAGGATCGTTTGCTTTATTTATTTTTACGACGCGCCCTTCGCTGTTGCAGGTGACACCTTCATCTTCGCTCCACGCCGAGCCCGGGAGCACCACATCCGCATATCGCGCGCCTTCAGACATAAAGAAATCGATGCAGACGTAGAAGTCGAGACCTTCAAGCGATCGGCGCACCTCGTTAATATCGGGAAGACTCACCATCACGTTATTACAGATAGAAAGCAGTCCACGAATCTCTCGTTCGCGCATCTTTCCAAACATCTCGACAACAGAAACGCCGGCTTGCGGAAGCTCTTCTTCCGGTAAGTCCCACACCTCGCAGACGTGTTTGCGATGTTCCGGATTCATGATCGAACGCTGACCCGGAAGTTGATCCGCTTTCTGTCCGTGCTCACGTCCGCCCTGGCCGTTTCCCTGGCCGGTGATCGTCCCGTAGCCACGTCCGGGCGCGCCGATCTTTCCCGTTGCCAGGACCAGGTTGATATAGGAGAGGACGTTGTTGACTCCGTTAGTGTGATGTTCAATGCCGCGCGCATGCATCACCATGCCGGTCTTTGCGCGGCCGTACATTCGCGCTGCTTGCACGATTTTTCCTGACGGCACCCCGCAGATTTGCGACGCTACATCCGGGGAGTAACGTTTCGCCAGTTCCCGCGTCGCTTCCCAGTCATTTGTTCTTGAATCGATAAAACTCTGATCGACGAAGTTCTCTTCAATCAGCACGTGCAGCATTCCATTCGCGAGCGCTACGTCGGTACCTGGCTTCAACTGAAGATGTAGATCGCCCTGGCGCGCTGTTGGTGTTTCACGTGGATCGACGATGATCCAGCGCCCGCCGTTGTCGCGCTGTTGCCAGAGAAACTTGTTCAGCACCGGAAAAGTTTCAGCGCAATTCGAGCCCGCAATCAGCAGTACTTCAGCCAGAGGAATGTCGTCCCAGGGATTGGCGGCGCGATCGATACCAAATGCCTTGTTGTTACCGGCCGCCGCGGAAACCATGCAAAGCCTTCCGTTGTAATCCACGTAGCGTGTGCCGAGTCCGGCGCGCGCAAACTTGCCCATGAGGTAAGTCTTCTCGGTTGTTAAAGAAGATCCAGAATAGACACCGACAGTATCTTTGCCGTGAGCTGCTTGTAGTCCTTTGAATTTGCTGACAACCAGATCAAGTGCCTCATCCCAACTGGCGCGCTCGAAGTGGCCATTTCGTTTTATGAGCGGATAAAGCAGTCGATCGGGGTGATGGACTTGCAGATATGCAGTTACGCCCTTTGGACAAAGTCGGCCTTCGTTAACTGGAAAGTCATAACGCGGTTCCACACCGACTACATGGTTCTTCTCGACGAGCAGATTCATTCCACATTGCACCGCGCAGTAAGGACAATGCGTCGGGACAACCCGATCGATTACGCGATCCGCACGCCA
>QHXL01000535.1 GCA_003222935.1 Acidobacteriota bacterium | reverse complement strand
AGACTTCTAGGCTACGACTACAGCTCTCCCTTCCAGCTCGTTGCTTTCTCACTCGCGACTGACCAACGGCGACCAGTTTTTGCTGACATGCGACTTGCGAAGGCTACTTTGACTTCTCTGCTCAGCGAACAAACGTTGTCGTTGATGAAGCTCAGGGCCTTTTGCTTGATGCCTGATCATTTACACCTTCTTGCCGGCGTCAAAAGTCCTGAAGTTGAGCTACCAATGTTGATTGGTCGTTTCGAAAGCTACACGACACAGCTCTATTGGAAACGCAGTCGTGAGATTGTCGAGAGTAGAGAGATTGCTTTGCCGTCGCAAGAAGTCGAGAGAAGTACAGCGTCGGAAAACCGGGAACTCATTGACGCGTTAATGGGGTGGAGAGCGACACTGAGACCCGAATTGGTTCAACTTAAGAATTGGCCGAATCTAAAGCCTGAACACTTTCTGAGAAAAAAGTTATGGCAAAGGAGTGGGTTTGATCATGTGATCCGAAATGAAGACGATCTAGAAAACAACTTGAACTACATAATCATGAACCCAGTGGAGGCGGGTTTCATTTCGGATCCACATTATTATCCGTACACGGGCGTGTTGTACTAGGTACCTCTGTCATTCGAAAAGGGATCATCGAGGGAGGGGCGGCCACGGAGTGCCGCCCCTACAACTACTTCCGAGCTTCGGGTTTTATCTTCAACGACAACCTCTCACTGCCGCGCAATACTTCAATTACATACTCTTCGCCGGCCTTCATCTCACCCAGCGCGTACGTGTAGTCGTAGACGTTTTTAATTTCCCGCGTGCCGATCTTCACGATCTTGTCGCCGGCAATTAATCCAGCCTTCGACGCGGGTGAATCATCGCGAACTCCGTCGAGCAACAATCCGTCGTTGCTGTCGCTATAGTTCGGAATGGTGCCGAGATAGACGCGAAAACCGGTTGAGCGTCCGGCTGGCGCATCACTCTTTGCGACTGTGTAGGTTGGGCGTTGTCCGGTTTTGTCCAGGTCGCGAACGATGCGCGCGACCAATGTCAGTATGCGTACCTCGTCGTCATAATTGATTTTGTCGAAGGTGTCGGAAGGTTTGTGGTAGTCGTTGTGTGTACCGGTCCAGAAAAAGAGTACGGGGATCTGTTTGGAGTAAAACGACGAGTGATCACTTGGACCGTAGCCGTCTTCCTGGAAAGTGATATCAAATTCCTTCTTAAATTCTGTCGTCATGATCGGTCTGCCGTTGGCCGAAACCACCATCGGCATGCCCGTTGGAGATGGTCCTGGATTGGCAGTTATGGTGACTGAAGGAGCCCGGTTATCCGTCCCGATAATGTCACGCCATTCTTTTGCCGTTCCCACCCCGCCAATGATCAACTTGCGATCTTTCATCCGGCCGATCATATCCATGTTTATCATAGCCACGGTGTTAGTGAGCGGCACTAATGGATGGTTGACGTAGTAGTTTGATCCAAGCAGTCCTTCTTCTTCACCACTATATGCCATGAAGACGATGGTTCGTTTTGGCCGAGGGCGTTGAGTGCTAAGAACTCGGGCAAGTTCAAGCATGCCGGCAGTTCCCGAAGCATTGTCGTCAGCGCCGTGATGTATCTCGGTTGAGTTCGCGGCAAGACTTCCGTCACCCCCGTTGCCCAGATGATCGTAGTGTGCGCCGATAATGATCGTTTCGTTCTTGAGTTGAGGATCTGAGCCTTCGAGTACACCGATGACGTTGTAGGCTGGTGCTTCTTTGCGCACGATGTCTACCGCAAGCGATAAGTTTCCCGACAGGACGCGAGTGCCGACGACGTTCGCCGCCATTTGTTTCTCTGCCAGGGAGAGAGTTGTCTGTGAGAGTTGGAGAATTCGATCTGCGCTCTGGCGCGATATTACAATTACTGGTAGCCCGGCTTCGCCACCGCTGTTGTCATACGACAATTTTGCCAGTCGGTCATCCTTAAAGTTATCTTCGCGAGCAATCACGATAAGAGCTTTGGCGCCGGCATTCCTCGCCGCGACAGCTTTCCAACGTACACCTTCAAGTCTCGCAAACTGGCCATGCGGGTTCTCCCCATCTGGTGTTCCCTGCAAAGCAATTGCGATTCGACCCTTTGCAGCGCCACTTGAGTAATCATCGTGCTTGAGTTCTGAGGCGGTGATACCGAAGCCCACAAATGCGATCTCACCGGTGACTTTCGAGTTTGATGAGAATCCCAGTGGAGTCCAATCATCGGGCGTCTTGAGCGACGCAGTTCCGACTGTAAGTTCGTTGCTCCTTCCCAACTCCACACCAGCCACGTACGGAAACGTTTGTTGAAATGCCGCCAGCGGGGTGGTGGGTCTCCATGACTTCGCTTTCGCACCTGCCGGTCGCAACCCTAACTTTCCAAACTCGGCCGCGATGTACTTTGCAGCGTCGGTCGCTCCTTCAGTTCCCGTGCGGCGACCGGTCAATTTATCGGAGGCGAGGTAAGAGATGTGTTTCTGAAGTTTCTCTGCACTGATGTCAAACGTCGCGACTTGCTGCGCGATTACACCGTTTGCGAGTAGGAGTGAGACTAAAAGAAGTGAAAGGTATTTTGATTT
>QHXL01000534.1 GCA_003222935.1 Acidobacteriota bacterium | reverse complement strand
GCGCAGCGGGATTCGGAGTCAGAATCAACAACGCCCCAAACAACACAATTGGCGGGACCATAGCTGGGACTCCCAATGCTATTTCCGGAAACGATCAATCAGGCGTCAATATCCTTGGCTCAACCGCAACGGGCAACGTCGTTCAAGGAAACTTCATTGGTACCGACTTGAATAATACCGTCGTGGCAGGTAACAGGACGGAAGGTATAGCTATTAGAACTGCTGCCAACAACAACACAATCGGAGGCGTAACTGCGTCTGCCGGCAACCGGATCGTTAACAACGTTCTCAGCGGTGTTCTTATCTATGACGCCGGCACTATTCGCAATGCCGTGTTGTCCAATCAGATCTTTTCCAATGATGTTGACGCCAGAAAAGTTGTTCGGTACAGCAGCAGTCCCCGCCGCATTTGTACCGATATAATTGCCCTGAACTACGTTGTTGTTTGCGTTACTGCCGTTGCAGAGGAAACCGTTATTGATATTACCCGACATGACGTTGCGATCAGCCGCGGTTGGCCCACCGATCGTGTTGTTTGTCGACGTACTTATTACCACACCGCTGTTGTTGCCCTGGGCCGAGTTTCCGCTCGCGTCAGTTCCGATGTAGTTACCGCGAATCGTGTTAAATCCGCCCGTAGAAATAGTAATTCCAGCGCCGTTGAAGCGATTAATAACTAAGCCTTGGACTCTGGAATTGGCCGCTGTAATGTTGAGACCCAGGGTGCCGGTGCCGGCACTTGTACCGTTAAGTTCGATGATGGGCGTTCCCGCGAAACCCGGTTGGGTCGTTCCATCGATGACTACCGGGTCGCTAATCGTCGGCAGCGCTGACGTCGGGGTAATTGTCCTAACCCCGGAGCCAGGAATGTTGAAAGTGATCGTTTGCAGTCCTTGCTGCGTATTTGCAGTAGTAATTGCCTGGCGCAACGAGCCGGCTCCACTGTCATTCGTGTTAGTGACTGTCAATAAAGGAAGACGATCGAGTGCGGCAACTTCAGCGGCAGTCATTGGCGCATCGTAAAGTCTTATCCGGGCCACTGAACCTGCTGAAGCTTCGTTTGGTTCAACAGTGTCATCCTGAAAGAAGTTCAGGATATTGCTCCCGCTAATAACCAGGTCGTTATTAACGTCGGGTCCTGACCCTTGCAACACTCCATTTACATACGCCGCGAATGTGCCACTGCTGTTCCTCGTGTAAACGACCTGCACATAGGTGTTCGCTGCGATAGGTGTGCACGTCTGACAATTCTCTAACTGGCCATTAAGAATATAGAGACCTTCGTCGCTTGTTCGGTTTTTGAAATCGACGAGACGCACCCACGAGTTCACGCTATCGACTTTGAAGAGCATTACGATGGTCCAGCTATTGTTGGGAATAACACTGGTCGCACTGGACAACCGGAGACCGTTGTTATTTACGAAGCGCAAGACAGTGCGGGAAACGCCATCCACTGTCTCGGTTTGAAAAGTGTTGGTCCCAACTCCAGTATCCGTAAGCGCAGATGTGCCCGTTGATGAGGTTCTAGCGCCTTGAAACTGGTAATCGCCCTTGAGCACCTGGGCACGCGTTACTTGCAAAAAGATCAGGACTGAAACGAACACAGTCACGACCAAAATGCTTCTGAGCAGACGCGTTTTTAGTGAAGCACGCAATATTGATTGTGAGACGGACGAAAGCTTACGGGAGACGGGAGGCATTCTTTACTTCTCCTTAGGACAAGGCTGCAGTTCTGGGCTGCAGTTAAAGGAAAACTACATGTAGGCGAAGCACGTGATCTTGAAATCAAGATCTCATGATTCGCACAATCAAGTATTCGACATCCATCAAGCTGACAAATCTCCCGGCACATCCTCTTGTTGATGAGCTGGGAACCCCCTGGACCGAAGAAACAAACGCTCGATACACGTAACTGATGTTAAAAAGCCTTTGATATTGAAGGTCCGTTCATTAACTAACGTTCCGTTGCTGCGTAGAAACCATCACTTCAATATCCAGCTTAGGTCGCGTCGACAGCGTCGCGACGCTTCAAGGTCCAAAGCGGTGGCGATATTCGCCAGAGAGAATGAACGCTTTCACCATCTCCGCATTCACCGCGTTTCCATTGAACTGGTTCAGCTTCGTCAGCCAGAAGTCGTAACCCGTGTAATCCGTGTCCTGCGGGTCATTCGGGTTGCGTCGCAGATAACCAAAGTACTGCATCAGCACAAAGGCCCGGTTGGATTCCTGCGTCGCCAACGTTCCGTGCTCCGCCACTTTCCG
>QHXL01000533.1:1163-5928 GCA_003222935.1 Acidobacteriota bacterium | reverse complement strand
GGATCAAGAACAGCTTTCGCGCCACCTGTCGCATTGCAGTTCTTAGTCAGGTTTCCAGCCTCAAAGAACACACAGTTGAACTGGGCAGCAGTGAGCGTTTTCGACTCGTTACCGGCAGTCCTGGCTACCGGATCGACAAACAACTCTGCATTGCCTTTAGCCTCTGCCGTATCCAAATCCCCACCATTCAAACGCCACATCAACTTCACCGAATCAGCGGTCAGCCGTTTGTTAGCAGCTTTGCTGTCGTTAAGCTTCGACTTAGGTGCAGAAAGTGTAATCACCGAACGACCACTGGCGTTCATTTCTCGCAACAGGCTGCGATCATCTTTTGACTGGAACAAAACTTCGAGTTGCTGCGAACCGCTCAACTTCATTTCTGAATCTGAATCGAGGGTCGCAGCGCGAACATCCTGACGAACCTGGGCGCGCTCGAGCTTTTGATCCTTATCAAGATGGAAGTCCATATCGACACCATGGACCTCGGCTGCGCGCCGCGGTTCCATTGTTCGCAAATATGCATTGCCGCGCACTTCAACATTCTCAAGTTGTTTTTGTTGATTGAGAAGCGCGTTAAGCGTATCGCCGCTCATGATGCTCGCTTCCTGCTCAGCAGTAACGCCACCTGAAAAGGAAAGCTTCAGCGATTCATGTTCGAAGATTGCGTGAGCAGCCTTGATAGTGACCGGCTTCGACTTCGGTGATGACTTCTCTTTCTCAGTTGCCGCACGTGGCGAGACGGTTATTTCAACATCGCTCTTCAACTCCAGCTTGCGAACCTTCTGCTCAACAACTGCGCCCGTGGCCCGGCCCGCCACGTTTTCACGTTCGAACGCCACTGGACTATCGGTTTGTGCGACCTCAGTGTTCTGGTCCAGGCTCAACGCTTCTGTATTTACTTTTAACTTGTCCTTCGTTTCGATCTTGACGTTCCCGAGGAAGTGGATGATCGAAGTTTCAGGTTGATAGACGGCACGAGTGGCCATGATGAAGTCAGGGACCTCGCCGACGGCCGGGTAGACCGAGATACTCACATTCTCGAGTTCATGATGAGTGTCGGAATAGGTAATATCCCGGGAAGCCTTGATAAGAAGATAGAGTCGATCGTTCTTGGTTACCTGTCGCTCAACGCCTTCGATGATGCCAGTGATGTTCTTCGATAATTCAGCAGGGTTCTTAGCGGCAACAAACCTCTGTTGCTTGCGGAGTTTGTAGTACGAGACGCCGACGAAACCAATACCCGACGCAAGCAGGACCAACGCGACGACACGGGCCAGGAGCGGAACCTTCGCGCGTAATCCAATGCCTATAGCTCGTCGTCTAGTTAGTTCTTGCATTGCAGGTCTTGTACATTTAACTGAATTCTTAACTCATTGTTCCAAATGTTGGTTTCGAGCGTATAGGCCAGTTCGATGCCACCTTTAACTTCAGGAGTTTGCTCGCCGTCCCCTACACAATTCCACCAAACTGCTTCCCAGGGTTTGTTACTCGCTCCAGCCAGTCTCAACTTTAAGTGTTGCCCTTTCATCACAAGCGGCTCCGACAAACTTCTAAGTCCTCTGGTTGCAAACACCGGACGTGGATTGCCGGCGCCAAACGGTTCCATCGACTGTAATTCCGTTGCCAGTTGATAACCCAGGTCTTCCGCTTGCAACTCCATATCAATCGTTATCGAGTGTTCCAGATCTTCCTCGGTCAGACACGACGCAGCATGATCATTCAGTCTTTGGCGCAATTGATCAATTCGATCAGGTCTAATTGTGACGCCTGCGGCGTGCGAATGGCCGCCAAACTTTTCAAACAAGTCAGCGCACGACGTCAATCCGTCAAGCAGGTGGTACGCCTCAATACTGCGACCCGACCCATGCGCCAACTCACCATCAATCGAAAAAACTACGCAGGGCCGGTTTATTCGCTCAGCAATCTTTGAGGCCGCTATGCCAATCACGCCGCGATGCCAACCTTCACCTGCAATGACAGCGACATGAGTACTTGCCTTACCTTCCGCTAATTCCGCAACGGCGAGATCAAAGATTTGACGTTGCACCGCTTTACGTTCTTCGTTGCGAGCGTCGAGATGTACAGCTAAACGTCGTGCTTCGTCTCGGTCGCGGGTGTCAAACAACTCAACCACAGCCCTGGCCGCATCCATTCGGCCGGCCGCATTTATACGCGGTCCGAGCCTAAAACCCAGGTCGTATGCTGTCATGCCCTTGCCGTCTCCGCAACCGGCGACCTCCATCAAGGCGCGCAATCCGGGATTCGTTGACTTAGCCAGATCTTTCAAACCCAGAGCCACTATTGCTCGATTTTCACCTACAAGTTTTGCGACATCGGCCACCGTTCCGATGGCCACGACTTTCATAAAGGCCGCAACCTGTGACTCGCGACCTCTTTCACGAAAGAGCGCATGTACAAGTTTGAAAGCAACACCTACCCCTGCCAGGTTCTTATATTCAACACGGCAAAAGCAGGCGGCGCGCCTTCATCTT
This sequence comes from Acidobacteriota bacterium, assembly GCA_003222935.1. Classification (GTDB taxonomy): domain Bacteria; phylum Acidobacteriota; class Blastocatellia; order Pyrinomonadales; family Pyrinomonadaceae; genus PSRF01. The sequence continues at coordinate 3,436 of QHXL01000533.1, read as the reverse complement.
CGTCAGGTAAGTGATGGTCCGTAATGATGACGTCGAGTCCGTGAGCCTGTGCCCAGTACAACGGTTCATGCGCCCGGATTCCACAATCAACACTCACGACTAACTTGTAGCCCTCGCCCAATGCTTTTTCCAGCGCAGCCTGCTGGATGCCATAGCCTTCGGTGAATCGGTGGGGGACATGGAACCCGGTGCGTGCGCCGAGTAGTTTTAGTGCACGCAACAGGACTGCTGTACCTGTAGTGCCGTCGACGTCGTAGTCACCGTAGATCAGTATCCGTTCGTCGTTATCTATTGCGAGCTGTAAACGTGCGACAGCCTCTCTCATTCCCAGCATGAGATAAGGTTCGTGAATCTGTTCGTAGTTTGGATATAGAAATGCCGCCGCGGAATTCTCAGACGTGTAACCGCGAGAGTTCAGCAGTTGAGCCAGGATTGGTGAGATACCCAGAACGCGTGCGAGCGAGGCTGCCTGTTGGGCGTCATGCTCTCGCACGAATTTTATTGAGCGAACCAGCCGTCAGATTTGGTTAGCTTAACACCGATTCGCCGCCGACCATCGATTTCGTCGGTCCATGATCCATTAACTTCACCCTCAAGCGTTCCTCCGAATGGTGGGATAAGAGTTACCACCGAACCTAACGGAACATCCACGTCCAGAAGCAACGTGGCGCCACCACGACTGATCTTTGTCGCTGTCGCCTTGGCTTTGAAGGAATTGCCTGCAGTATCCTTCCCTTCAACCTCCAAAGCGAATTCAACAGGAACACGCGGGCTTCTCGGTCTTTGTGAGGAAGCTACGTCTGGTCGAGACTCTTTCTCGTTCATCTAAAATCACCGCCTTATTTTTGGCATTACAGTCGGGGACGAGCGTTGCTCGGCCTGAGAGGAGGGCTTGAGTAGTTTAGCGAATGTTGGAGATTAATGGTAGATGAATGTCCGATATGCTTTAGCTTGTCGTGATTCGATTAAAGCTCAAGATTAGCACTTCACGCTTTGCTGGTTCGAGGGACGACAAGACTAACAATCCACTGGACACTCCTGAATTATCTTAAGAGGTCTTCTCACTGACGTCACGACAAGCAAAAGAGCCTCTTGCAAAACTCTCATTCTCCCCGTGCTTTAGCTCGGGGTGCGGGTGCAGCTTAGATCCAGGGAACCGTTTCAACGGTTTGACATTCTTGGCTACTATGTTGAGCGCGACAGGATGAGAGGTTCTAAATGCTAAGTAAAACGAGGCAACGAAGTGGAGCCCGTACCTGAGATCGGCTGACAGCGGCAAAACCGTTGAAACGGTTACTTCACCCTATAGCTCCGCTGTACCCCGAGCTGAAGCACGGGGAGAATGAGAGTTTTGCAAGAAGCCCTAAAGCATATCGGACAATTAGATACTTGCCGAGATATAACCTGCCGACAGTGCCACGAGGATCAGGGCGCCAACAATAATCCGGTAAACGATAAAGACGCCGGTTGAGTGGGTTCGAAGAAATCTCAACAGAAACCAGATCGACGCATAACCGACAACACCCGAGACCACAGTCGCGACGCCAAGTGCCAGATAACTGTCCGTTGGAATCTTTGTCACTGCCTCCTTCAACTCCAACAAACCACTGGCGGCGATTGCCGGAATCGAGAGCAAGAATGAGAACCTTGCCGCCGTCTCACGTGTTTGACCGGCAAATAGACCCGCCATGATCGTTGAGCCAGACCTGCTCGATCCTGGAATAAGCGCAAGCGACTGTGCGAAACCGACAGCCAATGAGTCGCCAACTCCGAGTTGTTCCATGCTCTTCGTTCGTTTCCCTACCAGTTCAGCAATCGCCAGTAACAGCGCGACAACAATCATCATCGTGGCGATCACCCAAAGGTTTTTGGTAAACGTTCCCTCGATCTGTTTTTTGAAAAGCAGACCGATAACTCCGACTGGTAACGAGCCAATGATCACCAGCCATCCAAGCCACGCATCGTGCGACAGCTTTGGGCCAGCCTGCTTGGTCCCGGAAAACAGTCTTAGGTGATCGGTAACAAACGCACGCAGGATCTTGATAATGTCTCCTGCGAAATAGATAAGCACCGCGAGCAATGTTCCCAGCTGAATAACCGCGATGGTCGCGGTTGTCTGGTGTGCATGAAGATCCTTATCGAGAACATTGTCGTAAAGACCAACGGCGCGCGCTGCAAAAACAAGATGAGCTGTGGAGCTAACTGGAATGAATTCCGTTAACCCTTGTACCAGCCCGAGTACGATGGCTTGAAGAATAGTCATAGAGGTTTTT
>QHXL01000533.1:514-1089 GCA_003222935.1 Acidobacteriota bacterium | reverse complement strand
ACTCTTCTTTTCCTTTTCAATCGCACGCACGATCTTCATTACCGCATCATCAAGCTCCATTAGGAATGGCATCTTCGAGTGACGTCCCGCAGTTAAAGGAGTCTTGATAAATCCTGGATGAATGATTGTCACCTTAACTCCAGTCCGTTGAACGTCCAGCCTGATACTCTCGAACAAAGAACTTAGCGCAGCCTTACTCGAACAGTAAGCTGCCGACTTGGGCAGACCTCGGTAAGCTGAAAGACTCGATATAGCTACAAGCTGTCCCTGTCCTCGCGTTGTCATTTCCGGAAGCACTGCCGCCACACTATTAACCGCACCAAGCAAGTTGATATTTATTACATCGGCGACTTGTGCCGGATCCAATTGAGCTGCGTTGGAAGCACCGCCGACACCAGCATTGACGATGAGAACGTCGATTGGTCCAAGTTCCGCCCGCAATCGATCCGCGGCTACACGCACGGCACCAGCATCGGTGACGTCTGCAGCCAGCGCGATAGCACGGCCATTGCGGCTACCAATCTCGGCGACAAGTTCAGCCAGCAAGTCCGCGCTACGTGCCATCAAGCCCAGGA
>QHXL01000533.1:0-486 GCA_003222935.1 Acidobacteriota bacterium | reverse complement strand
CGCCAAACCCTTACCAATACCGGAAGATGCTCCGGTAATCATGACGACTTTGTTCTGCCAGTGGGCCAATGGATGATGGGAATAGGTGCAGGTTTTTAAGTCGCTTCAGTTACCCGGGGATCAAGTGCTTTAACGATGACGATCGTGATGACAGGCTTTGCGCCCGTTCGTTTCTGAATAAATCGTTTCAACTCAACCCGCAAATGTTCTTTCAGCAGAGATTCGTCGGCCAGAGTTTGCCGCGAAGCTCCTATGAGCCCGGAAGCGATGACACGCTTCGCATCAGGAATTAGATGGTCGCTTGCGGGTCGGGGAGACTCCTGACCATTGCTGCCACCCGGATTGAAGCCATTACCGCGTGAGAGCCCAAGGACTCCGCGCGCGACAATTTGGGGATCTTCAAACATTTCGCCTGTTTCGTCGTCGATTGAAAGAACAACTGTCACCGTTCCTTCATAAGCGAGTTGCTTACGTTGCCTGACAGTT
>QHXL01000155.1:4775-13680 GCA_003222935.1 Acidobacteriota bacterium | reverse complement strand
AATCCCGAGGCAGCGGCAATGTGCAGACGCATCATCCACATGAAGGACGGTCATATTGTGGAGCCTCAGCCAACCGTAAGACTTTAAATTCCACGTTTACAGACGCTCGTGTTGACCGCTAGAATCTATTTACCCGCCAGCCGCGGTCGTCGTGGCTGATTTCTTGCAAGCTTGAGGACGTGCGAGGCCTGCTAACCACGCTAAAAAAGATCTTCTTCTGGAACTACGAACGAAATACCTGGCAGTGGGACGTTCTTTGTGTCCTTATATTGGTGTTTATATTTTTAACACCAAACAGGTGGTTCTTTAGTGGCGAACGGCCCCAGGCAAAAGCGCATCAAAGCCCCGTTGTCACGGTGCTCTTAACGCCCGAAGTTGTTACAAATGAAGCAGATAGAGGTCATATTGAACAACATGTCCGGACGTTAACCGGTCGCACCAAAGTTGAGGTCGTAGATGTCCGCAAAGTGCTAGGACCCGACGGTAAGACGATCAGCTTCGAGGTTGACATACGTTGACCAATCCCTATAATCGCACGGTTTTTTGCGAACATAGGGAAGGAGATAATGAATTAAGGAGTGTTTATGAAGAGATTTGCGCCCCTGAGTGCGATAGCAGTATTACTTCTTTCCGTATTCTTCGCAGTACCCCCGACACCAGCAAACGCCCAAAGCGCAGGATTGGTAAGTTCGGTCCTGAGTCGATTAGAAAAGAATCGCGCTAATCTTAAGTCTCTCCGTGCTGGCATCAACATGGAGAAGTACAACTCTCAGATCGGATCCAACGACAAGTTGACCGGTGTGGTGATGTACATTCCAGGCGCTGGTCGGAGTGCCTCGGTTCGAATTGAGTGGCAGAAACCCACGCATGAAATTCTCGCGGTTCAGGATGGCAAGTACACTCTGTTCAAACCGCGTCTCTTGACTGCCTATGTTGGCAGCTCGAACAAGGCTCCAAAAGGGCCCAGTGGAATTATGGACATGATGTACATGTCGCGTCAGCAGCTTGAGACCAAGTTTCAGCCCTTGCAGGACGTTCGTGAAGAAACGCTGTGGGGCGGTGTCAGTACTATTCACCTGACACTCGTACCGAAAGCCAATGCTGGATACAAGTATGCTGAGGTGTGGATCGATTCGAGTGGCATGCCGGTTCAGAGCAAAGTCGTTGAGAAGAACGACGACGTCACAACAATGCGTCTCGTATCTATTGAGAAGAACGCAAAGATCTCGACCGATGACATCAAGCTCAAGCTCGATTCAAATGTGAAGATCATTAAGACTTAGTAAGCTCGGTAAAATCAAAAGCCAGGAAAGGGGCTCTGTCGACAAACAGAGCCCTTTCTTATTTGGGCCTGATTGTGACGTCTTGCGTTATCGTTTTCTGTCGCATATCCTTCGCGTCAACTGCAAGGGCCATTTTCATAACTAAACAATTCGACTGATGAGAAAGACCAAGTTCTTAAAACTAAAAGTGCGCGAAGCGAGCTTTATCACTCGTGCGTTAGTCTCTACCCGGCATCCTGTTCTGGCCCACTTAATCCCGATGCGTCGTTGTAACCTCGCGTGCGGGTATTGCAACGAATACGATCACACTTCCAAACCGATAGACCTCGAGATCATCAATGCCCGGCTCGATAAACTTGCCGACCTGGGAACGTCGATCGTCACGATTTCGGGTGGCGAACCGATGATGCACCCAGAGTTGGATCAGATCATTCACCACATCCGTTCGCGTGGGATGATTGCGGGTTTGATTTCCAACGGCTATTACTTCACCCCCGAACGAATCAAACGGCTAAACAAGGCGGGTCTCGAGTATTTGCAGATTAGTATCGATAACATTGAGCCAGACGAAGTTTCGCGCAAGAGCCTGCGAGTGTTGGATAAGAAGCTCCGTTACCTGTCTGAGTACGCCGATTTTCATGTGAACATCAATTCCGTTATTGGTGGTGGTATCAAGAATCCGGAGGATGCTTTGGAAGTTGCAAAGCGCGCCGTTGAACTAGGATTCTCGACTACTGTTGGTGTAATCCACGATGGCGACGGCACACTAAAACCGCTTTCCACGCGTGAGAGGAATATCTTCCAGGAGGTTAAGAAACTGGGAAATAAAGATCACGCGCGACTGAACTGGTTTCAGGACAGTATTGCCGAAGGGAAGGAATACAACTGGCGCTGTCGTGCGGGTGCTCGGTATCTCTACATCTGTGAAGAAGGTCTCGTGCACTGGTGTTCACAGCAACGAGGATATCCAGGTATTCCATTGTTGGAATACACGATGGATGATTTCGATCGTGAATACAAAACCGAGAAATGGTGCGCCTCGACGTGTACGCTTCAGTGTGTTCACCAGGTTGGGATTCTCGATAACTGGCGTGATCCTCAAAAGACGCCAGAGCAGATGGCGAAAGAACAGAAGAACGGCGTCGGCGAAATGGTTAGAGCCGACTAGCCAATTAAATTCTCACTGAGGCATTCCCGGTGTCTATTTCGTTATTTCCGAATCTTCAATTCTCTGACGCGCAACCTCACAGCGATAATCGAGTTCTTTGCAAGTCTTGCTACCTAAAAATTTCTTGTACTCCACAATAGATTCTTTTTTCTGATTCTTTCGTTCCAGGAGTAGGGCCAGGCGAAAAGGTATTGAGTCGTCCGACTCGCCTCCTTGTTCCGCTTTGCGAAACTCAATTATCGCTTCACCAAATAAACCCGCCTCTTCAAGTGTGTTCGCAAGAAGTTTGCGTGTGTGTGGACTTTCTTCTATCTCGAGTGCACGTTGATACTCACCAATGGCGGCGGCAGGATCGTGGGCAACCCTTTTCATCGTGGCGCGTGAAAGATAGGAATCAACCCGGCGATCGTCGATGTACTTGTAGATTGCAATTGTCCCCACGGTCCCAGCCAGGAAGACGAGTGGGATCACAAATCGCCATCTTACTAACTCATACTTTGGTCGACGCCATAACAGCAATACTGCGAGATACAGCGGAAACACGATCAAGGGGAAGAGGAAGGTAACGACCGCAACAAGGATAGCCACATAGAGTGGGAAACGCCTGCGGACAGACGCGAGGACCCATGTTGCGACAAGAGCTGAGATGATAGTGACGACGGGTCTGACGAGATCAAATAACTCACCCGCCGACATGTCGATCCGAAAACTCACTGGCGTGTTGGACCCAGGTCTCCGGCGATAGTGAAGATTGTCACTGAACTGGATAGACCGAGTCCCGAGAGACGACCTGCCATCACCACTATCATATCGCCCTTTTCAACGACGCCTGCCTTGAGCAACGTTTCCTGGCCCGTACTGAGCATCTCTTCAGTGGATGTTGCATTCTTCGTGAGGAGCGGCTCAACGCCCCAGATGAGGGCCAACTCGCAGAGCACCTCGGGCTTATGAGTCAAAGCGATGATTCGCTGATCGACTCGGAGTGTTGATAATCGTCGGGCCATCAATCCTGAGGCAGTAAACACAGCAGTCACTGCTATTCCCATCTCCTCGGCAGCATAGGCAGCCGCCTCACACAGCGCGCGACTTACGCGTCCGGATTGTACGCCGGCCCACTTGGTAGGGTTCTCCGGCTTGTGGCGACCACTCTCGGCCGATTCAATGATGCGCGACATGGTTGCGACTGCGGCAATTGGATGCGCGCCGGCAGCGGTTTCATTTGAAAGCATCACGCAATCGCTGCCATCCCAGACTGCGTTAGCTACGTCAGATGCCTCCGCGCGAGTGGGTCGAGGATTGGTCACCATAGACCCCAACATCTGCGTGGCGGTGATGACCATCTTTCCGGCCTTAATGGATTTTTCGATGATCTGTTTTTGATAAACCGGCACGAGTTCAACGCTTGTTTCGACGCCAAGATCTCCACGTGCCACCATGATTCCGTCGGCGGCTTCTATGATCTCATCGAGGTGAGCGATTGCCTCGGCCTTTTCAATTTTTGCTACTAACGGTGCGCGGCCCCCCGCTTCATTGATCATTTGCTTCGCTCTTTCGCAGTCGTTGGCACTGCGAACGAACGAGAGAGCGATGTAATCCGCATTCTGGGCCACGGCCCATTTCAAGTCGACTTTATCTTTTTCTGTCAGCGAGTCGATAGGTAATGAAACACCCGGGAGATTGATGCCCTTGCGTTCACCTAGCATCCCGCCGTCAATCACTCGGCAAGTCACATCAGTGTCAGTCGTACTCTCAACCAACAGGGCAATTGCTCCGTCGTCTAAGAGGAGACGAGTGCCAGGCTGAACAACTCGAGGAAGATCCGGGTAGTTGGTCGAAACACGGTTTTCATCACCTTCGATGGTCTGTGTCGTCAGTATGAAGACCGCGCCGCGTTCGAGTTTGACAGGTAGCCCATCTTTCAACTTGCTCGTGCGGATTTTTGGACCGGAGAGATCGACAAGTACCGCGAGAGAGTGACCGAGTTTTTTGGCTGCGGCACGCGCGAGTTCAATGTCTGCCGCCTTCTCCTCGTGAGTTCCGTGCGACATGTTGATGCGAACGCCGTTGGCGCCGGCAGCGAGAAGTTGTTCGATAACTTCAGGCGTGCGTGATGCTGGTCCAAGGGTGATTAGTATCTTTGCTTTTCTCAAATCAAGTCCTACCGATCGTAATTCAGTTTGAAGATTTAGTGCTTAACTTTGTAACTCAGGCGCCGGTTGATAAACGGGCTCAGAAAACTGCGAAGCAAATTCTTTCTCCATTCGTCTTCGTCGTGCGCCCATGAAGAATCCATGCAGGGCCATGACAATGCCGGTGAGCATATATGCCATACCGCTAACGCCTGCCAGCCTGGCGCCTCCAAACCACACGAGAGCGATGGATAGAAGCGCGATAACGCAATTCAGCCCACTTTCCTGAATGCTGCTGATGGTGTCGAAAACTTCGAGTCTATTGAGTTGAAGTTGTTCCCTGCGACGATAAGCATGAATGTGTAAGAGAACAAAAATCATGAAGATTGCCAGATAGCCGACGCCGAAGATCAGCATCAAGCTTCCCATCTGACCGTCGTTTTCCAGCATTGATTCGATGTTGCCATTTGGTAGACGTATTTCACCATGGCCGCCCGTGAATCTGCTGACCAGAAACGTGAACAGGAACTTCAAAGGATAGACGTAGAACAACACAACAAACAGTAAGATTGCATTTAAGACAATCGTGACGAGATCTTGCAGTCCATATCGACGAAAGAACTTATGCTGGTTGTACCAAACGAGAAACAGTAGTGCAAAACTGATAGCAAACGCGCCGAAACCGCTCATCGCAATCGCCAGTTCATTAAAAGTCTTCGGCACCTCAAGCGATACAACGAGAAGCGTTATTGCGAACCCGAAGACTGCGTCACTGAGTCCCTCAATTCGTGAAACCTCTGAACTGCGCCAGCGGAATGAGGTGGTCTCGCCGATTCTTTTCTCGATCAGTTTTTCTCGGATCATTTGGGAGCTCCAAGTCGCGTAGACCGTAAGTTACTGTCAATCAGCAGTTGAATTAAGCGCGGCCGCAACTGCGCGATCTATCTGCTCACCCGTGCTGGAATCGAAACCAACAAATCGTTGGGCCAGTTTGCCATTACGATCAAACACGAAGGTTTGCGGAATAGCATCAACATCCGCCAGCAACAGGTTGGCTAAGTCGTTGTCGGGAACCCCGAGTGGGTACTGAATCTTCATCTCTCGACTAAATTCAGGCACCCGTTCAATATCATCTGGTCCACCTACGTTCAGTCCAATAACTTTTACATCGTTCTCGTAACGACGTTGTAGATCTATCAAGTGCGGGACACTTTCACGGCAGGGCATACACCAGGTCGCATAGAAATCGAGTACTAAAACCTTTCCCTTGAATTCGGCGAATGCATTCCGACTCCCGTCGCTCAAGCTCCAGCCCATATTCTCGAGCGACTTACCTGACAACGGAGGCATGGGCAGAGCCGTGCGTGGAGGGGCCGTGGCCACCGGTGTATTGCCTGCAGATGATCTCCGTTTGTCAGGCACACTGTTACAACCGGAGAACAAAAGCACACTCGCCAGACAAAAGACCGATCGCCAACTCGTCCTGAGTTTAGTCTTCATCGTAATGGTCGTCGGCCGTCGGAAGTTTTTCAGCTTGATCTTCCGGAAGTAATTCACCCGGAACACTGTAGTCGCCATCGACCCAGTGTCCGAGATCGATGAGTTGACATCGCTCGGAGCAGAACGGACGAAACGGATTGTCTTTCCACTCTATGGATTTACCGCAGGTAGGGCATTTCATTGGATCTCGAGGTTTACCCGGCGAGCGTACTTACACCAAAGACGCTGGCCGCTTGATCAAAATTCGTCGGTTTACGAATTCGATCGTACCCTCGCGACGCATGGCATTCAAGCGGACCGTTACACTTTCGCGGGTCGATCCCACAATTGAGGCGATTTCCCGATGAGGAAGTGGGATATCAATTAGCACGCCTTCGGCTTCGGACACGCCGTAACGATCTGAAAACTCAGCAAGTAGTCTGTCGAGACGAGCAGGAATTGCGTTGAGAGCAAAGTCGGCTAAACGACGCTCTGCATGTTCAAGGCGTTGACCGATCAAACGGAAAGTGTAATCATGAAGTAGGTCCTCCTCAGCCATCCCCCGTTTGAAATCTGCCACGTGAATGCGCAGGAGCCTGGAGTTTTCATAAGCTATTGCGGAATTCGCGCGTTGCCCCGCAGCAGAATAAAGGGCCGACTCCCCAAAAAGAGAGCCTTCTGGAAGGATGTCGATGACAGCTTCTCGACCGGTATCATTTTCTATACGGCAGAGCTTAACTCGACCACGAATAATTGCGTACAAACAGTCAGCCGGTTCGCCGGCGCGGTAAACAAAGCGGCGGCGACGAAAATCAAGCACAACTGAGCTGTTCGCAAGTTCCTGGACGAGCGTGTCCTTCAATGAAGAACCAAAGTCGAGTTGACGGATTATTTCTGCGCGGTCAGCGGAAGTCAGATCGCGCGCGCGCTTATGATCCTGCACGACTTTCATTAGCCTTTCCCTTTACGGGCGAAGTCATAGTTACTCAATGGAATCGGTTCTTAACGCGTGACTGCTCGTATCCAAGGTGGTCCCCAAAAGCGGGTGCGTTAGCCTGTAAATTTGGTAAGGAAACCCCGGTGATCTTCGACCGGGCTGTCTCTTTCGGCGATTTTGAAATTGACTCAATGCTTGGGCGAGTGCCGGCACAAAAACATTTAACCGAATTGCCGAACTGTAGCATGAAGCCAAAAGGGGTGCAAGAACAAACACGGTCCAACTTTCTATAGTTATGGAGTCTAAACGAAACATTCTTGTAGTTGATGATAACCTGGATAAATTGCACCTTTTGGAGGCCGCTTTAAGTCTGGCCGGCTACCAGGTAACCACGGCTATGGACGGCGAAGAAGCGCTCGCTGCCATAGAATCGTACCAACCTGACCTGGTCATAACGGACGTTATGATGCCCCGCATGAATGGCTATGAATTGGCCCAGCGCATTCGTGCAAACCCGCAAACGAAGTTTATTCCAGTGATCATGCAAACGGCTGCCGGACGCCGCGTCGAAGATCTGCGGCGAGCCTCCGAAGTCGGTGCCCTTGGTTACATCACAGATCCTTCTGATCTCGATCTACTGCTCTCGCGCACTCGAACGCTGCTTGAGTTCAAAGCCTATCTCGACGTTTGTGAGGAAGCTGCTTTTACCGATCACCTGACCGGTCTGGCAAATCGCCGGAGATTCGAACGTCAGCTCGAACGTGAAGTCAATCGGACATTGCGACTGGGTCATCCGTTCTGTTTGCTGATGGTTGACATCGACAATTTTAAGAAACTGAACGACACGTTTGGACACGGCGCAGGCGACGAAGCAATACGGCTTATCAGCAAAGCTCTACGCGAAGGAACTCGTGGAATTGACCTTGCGGCAAGGTTTGGAGGCGAGGAGTTTTCAATCCTTCTGGTTGAGACGCCGCTGGAACGTGGACTGGAGGTAGCGGAACGTTTGCGGGTCGCGATTCGAAGTATTTCGTTGCCGTCCGGGGCCCAGGTAACCGCGAGTTTTGGCGTTGCGGAATGCCCGTCGAGCGCTCAAACTGCGAGCGACATACTCAAGGCTGCCGATGGGTTGCTATATGAAGCCAAGCGCGGTGGACGCGACCGAGTGGCTGGCCAAACATTGACAAAACTGAACTCCGTCGCCGCATTCGACGTACAGCGCTAAAGGTCCTAAAGCGCTATTTCGGAGAGGGTTGTGATGTCTGATTACAAAGAAAAGCTAGACGAGTGGCAACAGGCGGCACGCCGCAAGGCTAAAGAGCTGGACGAGAAGTTTGCGATTTCAGACCTGGTGGGTGAGGGTGCGCGCGTCGCTGGCGAGGCGGCCAAGCGTGGTGCTGAGACAATGGCAAGTGGAGCGGAGAAACTTCGAGCGGAAGCGGAACGATTAAGCGACGAAGAGGAAGTTGGTGAAGCGGCTAAACGCGCTGCGAGCGAAACTGTTCGAGGCGTTAAGAAAGCAAGCGAGACGTTTCGTGACGTTGCGGGCGACGCCGGCAAAAAAGCTGGTGAAGTACTCGGCGACGCGAAGAACTATTACGACCGCGCATCGCAAATCGCCGGCTCGGGAGCAAAGTTTACTCGAGCGTCAGCTGCCGCGACATCAGGTCTTCTGAAGGCTCGAGATTGGATCAAAGAGAATCCTGGCAAAGCGGCTGTCGTCTCTGTCTCCCTAGTGCTCGGAATAAGAGCGGGTGCTGCCTTTCCAGGCCTCGATGCAGTGTTGCTGGGTTCACACCCACACTGGCTGACCCACTCTGCGCTGCCTGTCTACGGACTTCGCAAAGCAAGCGAGAAGTTCGACAGCTATCTCAAGAAGCAGGAAGAATTGGTTGGACGCGGCGAGTTA
>QHXL01000155.1:4200-4646 GCA_003222935.1 Acidobacteriota bacterium | reverse complement strand
GGTGCGATTACAGGCGCGCCGATAAGTTGGTTGCTTGGTGGCAATCCATTTCTCGATGGTGTGTGGTTGTTTGCCAACGGTGTGATCTGTTTCCACCAGGGCTACAAGTTCTTCATGATCGCTCTGGCGAATCAGGACGACGTGGCGAAGGTCGTAAGAGAGATTAAGGGACTGTTGCCGGCAGCTGCTATCTGACAGCTTCACTTGATCGTAATCGGAAACGGCGCGCACGAGAGGACGAACACCAGCAACGTCACCACTGCTATCACCATTCGTTTTGTTCCCAGCGGCTCCATCACCGGCGGCGCAGGATGCCGGACTCTCATCATTACTCCCAACAGGATAGTAAACAGAAACCCGCTCGGACTTCCGTGCCACCAGAAACCCAGCACCGCCATCACAGCAACTGAAACAAACGCCGCCCGCCCAATTACGCGGTGAGCTTT
>QHXL01000155.1:1556-4145 GCA_003222935.1 Acidobacteriota bacterium | reverse complement strand
CAAACTTGTAACAAGTAATCCGATCCAAGCCGCCATGTAATAGGGGTTTATTGGTGAGTTGGGATCGAGCCTGACTCCGAGTACCCGTGCCATGACTCGGAAGAGCAGAGGATCATTGAAAAAGATTCCCGCACTTTGTGGAATCGGTTCACCCATGGTCCAAAGACCAACGACTGTGATTGGCAAAGCCACAACGAAACCCGCAAGAGGTCCGGCCAGGCCAATATCAAACAGTGCTCGACGGGTAGGAATTGGCGATCGAATTTTAATGAAGGCTCCGAACGTGCCTGCCAGAAACATCGGAGGCGCCGGAATGAAATAAGGCATAGTCGCGTCGACGCCATAATAGCGGCAGGCGAGGTAGTGACCCATCTCATGTGAAAAGAGTATTGCCAGCAACGACGCTGAGAAGGTTGCGCCACTCGCGATCAGCTGCGGATGGAGAAAAGCGAGTCTGAAATAAGCAGCGATTGAATGGATGTATGAAAGCGGAATATAGAGAATGTAGTCGGAAAGATTTCGAAGCGGTGGTTCGGTGATTAATGGCTCCGGCGCCGCCAGCAACGTGCCCGCTATGATCGTCGACACAACTGTCAGGAGAAAGAGCGCTCCGTGTAATCGCCATTCACGAGCTGTAGGCGTCGCTGACTGTCTGTGAAAACTGTCAAAACCTGAAGTTATTTCTCTGAGGGACTCGGCCATAAATATAGTTCTTAGAAGACTAAAGGCTAGAGTTTGGATGCTTCTGCAACTCCATCTCTAGCCTCGAAGATATTTGCCTGTGAATGATTAAAAGCCGTTGTCAGACGAAGTGTCGTCAGGGGTTTCACCGTCTTCGTGGGCCTGAAGTTCTTTGCCAGGCTTGAAGCGAATTGTCTTACCGGAAGGGATTGCGACCTCTTCTCCGGTCCTTGGATTACGTCCAACTCCACGCTTCCGCGGTTTTACTACAAAGACCCCAAAACCCCGAAGTTCTATCCTCTCGCCCCTCGTTAAAGCTTCTTTCATCGAATGGAAGAGTGCTTCGACCGCCTGTTCTGCCTTCATTTTTGGGACGCCAGTCTTGTCGGCGACTCGATTTATTATGTCTAGCTTTATCATTAGGGGCCTCTTTTCCGTTCCAGGGGCGGCGGAACTCTCTGGGCTGCTAAGCAGGTCAAGGATGATAGAGAGGCCCAGCGAAGACTGTCAAGGAATGCTTAGATTGCAAATTGGTTATGGTCCGGCGGTTATATGAATCCGGGCAAATGATCTTTGTCCTTTGTGCTTTGTACTTTGATTTATACTGCGCGTCGCATATGCGCTTGAATCCGTTGTCTCAAAACAACGCACCAAGTACCAAGATCAAAGCTCACTACCAATAATGGAGTCCAAACGATCATGGGTCGATACATAGTAATTCTAGTCAGCTTAGTCCTCGGACTTTTACTTTTGTCGACAACCGGCGTCACTGCTCAACAGTCAGATTACACCGGCCGGTACGTCTTCAAGAATTATCAAAAAGGTAAAGGCGGCTATGTCAACTCCCTCGAGATTACTCCCGCAGCCAATGGACAGCTGCATCTGAATTTCGAACTAACGTACCTCTACATGGCTGGCAAAGCCGAAACTTTTCATGAAGGTTCAGGCGAGGGTGATGGTCAACTGCGCGGCAAAACGCTCACTGCGACACTTTCCGACGGCGCAGGCGGATCATGTCGGGTGACGCTGACTTTCAATGAAACGTTGCTGGCCGGCCAGTACTCCATCAACGTAAAGTCTTCCAACTGTGCGATCAATGTCGTTCCCGATGGTCTCTACACCAGGATATTGGAAGCCAAGAACCCCCCGAGAACTGGAGCCGCGCGTACCTCTTTGCAACCCGAGGTCTGTCCGGATCCGAAATCGCCGTGTAAGACGCCGGCGAAGTCGTTTGCCCCTTATGAGTTGTCGTTTCGCCTACCGAGCAAGTTAACTCGCGGAAAGACCTACGAGTCATTGCCCTTTTACGCCGTTATTCTCAAGACTTATACCGAGGAATCGTGCGACGCGGATGATCACACGGCAAGCATTGAACGGGAGCGGTTGAAGATTCAGACGGAGTATCCTTACAACAAGGTGTTTGCTTCATATAGTTGTCCGAATCTGGATGCCGTGGATTACAGCTTCCCGGGGAAGTTGGACTCGACGGGCGAACGGGTCCTGATCATGACTTTTATTGCTGTGTACGCAGGGAAGACTCAAGCTCAAGCTAACGAATTTCTTGGGTACGTGAGAACGGTCTATCCGAAAGCCTCGCTCAAACAGATGAAGGCGAGCTACGAGATTCTTGACCAGTAAACTCATTTCGCCAAGCGTGCGATCGCTGCGTCACATTGAGCAACGCCGTCAATAACAGACTCGAACTTCGCCAGGTCATCGCCGGTTAACTTTCCTTCAGTATTGAAGACCTGCAGAATCTCGCGACTCCTTTGAAACCATGATCTTGCTTCTCGCCAGTGAGCAAGACCCGCAGCCTTCGGAGTCTTCTCATCCTTCGCGATAGCCATGTGGCCCTGGCCCAGGCTCGACTGCACTACGGCAATTCTAAAATGTGCTATTTCGTCAGTT
>QHXL01000155.1:0-1532 GCA_003222935.1 Acidobacteriota bacterium | reverse complement strand
CGAACGATTGTTCGAGCGGAGCTAACGACTCAGTCAGTAATTTGATCGCCTCAGGTGCTGCTCCGGTCTTAATCATCATTTCAGAGACAAAGCCTTGAGTCATGGCGACTGCTTGCAAGAAGTCGTCATTGCGCGGATCCTCCGCCAAAATCTTCTTGAAAGTACCCAGTGCCTTCCGTGCGCTTTCAAGTGCTGCTTGAGCGTCGTCAAGCTTTGCCTGTACCTGGGCCAGGTTGAATTCACCAACGGCCTGTCCGCGACGAAGTTTAGTGTTGGCAGGATCGGCGGCGAGCAAATCGTTACCAATCTTTTGGGACTTGAGAAATAGCGAGAGAGCTTCAGCGTGAGCTCGTTTTTGATCCGTGAGGATCAATGCGAGGTTGTCGTATGAAAGAGCCAACTCCGTTTGAAACAAGGTACTGGCGGGATCGGCTGAAGCCAATTCTTTCGTGAGACTAACTGCTTTGCGAAGATTCTCTACCGACTCATCCGCACGCCCACTTGCTCCCAATAAGTACCCAAAATTCCCATACGACTTCGCCAGCTCCAGCCGAGTCTTGAGGTCGGCGGGTAATCCAGCGGCGAGTCTCTTGTTGATTTCCAGGGCTTTACCATACGAATCCAATGCGCCACTAATGTCGACCTGGATCCAGAGAACTTGTCCGATTTTTGTATAACTCGTTGAAAGCTGCTGAAGATAGGCGACATTATTCGGTTCTTGCGCCACCAGCGCTTCTCGAATCGCCAACCCCTTCCGATAGCCTTCGCTAGCTTTCTGGCGCTGTCCTAATTGCGAAGTACCAAAGCCACCTTGAATGTCACCAATCTTGTCGTAGGCAGCTGCCAGTTCCAATTGGAGTGATGGTTCCTTGCCTGACTCGGTCGCTAACTTATCCAGGTACTCCAGAGCTCGACTCACTAACAATTCTCTTGCGGGAGTTGAACCCGGCAGATTCTGAATCGAATCATGAAGTTCAAAGACCACAGAGTTAGCAAGCTTGCGAGTGTCGTTGAATCTCTGCTCCGCTTTCACACGTTCACGTCTCGCGATGCCGTGATTCCCGTTGCTGTTAAGAGCGTAATGACAATTGCAGCAGCAGCGATTGCTCCAGTCTTGTTTCGCCGGATGAACTTCGCAGCACGATAACTAAACGTGTCGGGACTAGCTGTAACGGGTCTTCCTTCCAGGTGCTTGCGAATATCCTCTGAGAATTCCAGTACGGACGAGTACCGTCGTTTAGGTTCTTTACGCAGAGCTTTGAGCACGATGTTGTCGAGATCGCCGCGCAAGGATTTTGGATTGCGAATTGCGAATTGCGAGTTTGCCTGTCTTGGATTGGTGTTCGGTGACGCGGCGTTCGTATGGGTTGTTTTATCGCCTGCTTGCTGCCGACTGCTCACTACGCTCGGTTTCTCAGGCTCTTGCTCGAGGACTATGTGCGCTACTTCTTCTGGCTCACGACTCTTGAGTTGATAGGGGTGTTTGCCACTCAAGAGTTGATATAGAACAAGGCCGAGGCTATAGACATCGG
>QHXL01000532.1:2345-2702 GCA_003222935.1 Acidobacteriota bacterium | reverse complement strand
CCGCGCCGATGTGCATCTGGCATCCCGGATTTCCCGTCGCGAGGGTTGTCGCGCCAGTCGCTTCAATATTTCTCAGTTTTTCCTGGAGCACCTGACCTGACATTTGCGGCTCGAGTAAGTTGTAGATACCGGCGGCGCCACAGCACCTTTCAGTACCTTCGAGATTGGTGAAATTAAGGTTCGGAATCGACTTGAGCATCTTGAGTGATGCGTCACCAGCGTGTTGACCGTATAGCAAGTGGCAGGAAGTATCATAGGTCACGCTCTCCTCGTCAACATTTTCTCCGCTACGTATCGTCACAGTTTCTAGTTGTTGGCTGACATCGCGAACACGGCTGCTGAACTCCTGCGCTTCGT
>QHXL01000532.1:0-2311 GCA_003222935.1 Acidobacteriota bacterium | reverse complement strand
AGGAACCGGCAAAGGCCGCGAGGTTCTGTTGGGCCAACAGTCGTGCACCATCGAGGTCACCAGCATGGGCGTGCAAGGCGCCGCAACAAACCTGGGTTTCTGGAGTCTCCACTGCAAAACCATTTGTCTCAAGCACGCGTTTGGTGGCCTGGTTGACCCTTCCAAACAATCCCTCACCGACGCAGCCCTTAAACAACATTACGGGCGCAGCAGTCGGATCGGTTTTAGTATTGGATTGCCGTTTGTCGGCCGAATCCACCTGCTTTCGTGAACTCTCGAGCAAAGCGAGGCCAAATTGCGCTCGTGCGGAAACTAGTTTCGCGACTCCTGACTTTCGAATAAGACTTGCCAGACGCAAGTCACGAAACACCCGGGAGGCTTGAAAGAAAAGTCGCAGACGTTTCGGGGAAGACCAGACATTCTTCAGTCCAAAGCGAAGTAGTTTGTGAATGAGTGTCTGCTTTGGTTGGGCGATCAGTAATTCATGTCGACTCGCCTCCAGCAGTTGTCCGTACTGCACACCAGCTGGGCAAACTTGTTCGCAGGCGCGACACCCGAGACAGCGATCGATGTGTTTGCCAAACGACTCTGAAGTATTTGCGAGACGACCTTCCGCGACGGCGCGCATGAGGTACAGCCTGCCGCGTGGGCCATCATTCTCATCGCCGGTGACTACGTAAGTTGGACAGGCTTCGAGGCAAAGACCGCAGTGAATGCAGGCTAGGAGTTTTTGTTCTTCCTGGGCGAGTGTGTTTTGAAGGGAAGTCACTTGTGTTTTATCTCTGTGCATTCTCTGCGTCTCCGCGTTTCTGTGGTGAAACTAGCCCGGTCCTTCATAACCACAGAGGCACAGAAACGCAGAGATTCACAGAGTCAGTAACCAATCGCGACGCCGTCACTCCGCCTCGGATCCGTAGCGCCCAGGCGCACGCCGGTCTTCTCTTCAATCATGATTCCTTCAGCGTCGCCAAGATAACGCTGCTTTGCCAGTGCATGTCCTCGCGACTTCAGCGCGACTTGCGTGTCACCAGACAATCCGTACGGCTCGCCGACCACTTCATCCGGTAACCATTGATGATGAATTCTCGGCGCGTCTATCGCCTGCTGAATATCCATATCGAAGTCGATGACGTTGGTGATCACACAGAGTACGGTGTTGATGATCGTTGGCCCACCCGGGCTCCCAACCGTGAACCAGAAACTTCCATCCTTGCGCAGAACGATCGTTGGAGTCATTGCGGAGAGTGGTCGCTTACTCGGCGCAACAGCATTTCTTTCGCCTTGAATCAGTCCGTACATGTTTGGCGTGCCGGGTTTTGCAGCGAAGTCGTCCATCTCATCGTTGAGCAGCATGCCCGTCCCTTTAACAACGGCCGCTGATCCGTAGGAGCTATTCAACGTGTAGGTGTTTGCGACTGCATTGCCTTCTGCGTCGACGACGGTGAAGTGCGTCGTCTCCTCCGACTCATAGCCGGTCGGTCGCCCGGCTCGCACTTCTACACTGGTTGACGCGCGTTCTGTGCTGATTGTTGAACGCAACGTGTCGGCGTAGGACTTGTCGATCAGACCTGTGATTGGGACCTTCACGAAATCCGTGTCGCCCATGTATTCAGCGCGGTCAGCAAAAGCACGACGCATTGCTTCAACCATCACGTGATAGCGTTGCGACGAGCTCGCTTCCATCTTCTTAAGATCGAAACCTTCGAGAATGTTGAGCATCTCGATCAGGACCGCCCCACCTGAAGAGGGCGGCGGCATCGAAATAATTTCGTGTCCACGGTAGTTGCCCTTCAGGGGAACGCGTTCTTTAGCAACATAACCGCGCAGGTCATCAAGGGTTAACAGGCCGTTATTCCGTTTCATATCGTTGACGATTAATCGCGCTGTCTCGCCCTCGTAAAATTCATTTGGCCCACCTGTCTGTATTCGAGCAAACGTGGCGGCAAGTTCGGGCTGTCGAAAGAGTTCTCCTTCTTTGTAGAAGCTGCCACCTTTGAGATAGATGCGCTTTGTCTCAGGATACTGAGAGAGGTATTCGTCACTGTTCCGCAAGGAACGAGCAAGTGAATTCGTTACGGTAAACCCGTTTGCCGCAAGGCGTCGTGCCGGTTCGACCAATTGAGACCAGTTGAGTTTGCCTGATCCGTACTTCTTTAGCGCCAGCTCCATCCCCCGAACCGTGCCTGGAATTCCAGCGGCTCGATACCCAACCAATGATCCTCCTTCACCCTTGATTAGCTCGCCATTTTTATCAAGATAAATGTTTCGATGAGCTGCTGCCGGGGCCATCTCGCGATAGTCGATTGCGGTC
>QHXL01000531.1:5433-5854 GCA_003222935.1 Acidobacteriota bacterium | reverse complement strand
GAAGTCTTCTGCTTACCTGAAGTACAAACAGCCACTACTCCTGATGCGCAATACCGGAACAGGATTTGTGAACGTCTCTGCAACTGCAGGAGCGGCGTTCAATATTCCACTTGCGGCGCGCGGGGCGGCGTTTGGTGATCTAAATAACGATGGACAACTGGATGCTGTGATAGCTGTACTCGACGATGCTCCTGTGATTCTGAAGAACAATGGAACAAAGAATCATTGGCTTGGGATTTCGCTTGAGGGAACTAGATCGAATCGAAGCGGGATCGGCGCGCGGGTAACTGTGACGAATGCCGCGGGACAAAAGCAGATCTTTGATGTCAGTAGTGCGGGTAGTTACCTGTCTTCGAACGATCCGCGGATCGTTTTTGGGTTGGGAGCTGCAAGAGGAGTTAAATCGGTCGAAGTGCGCTGG
>QHXL01000531.1:2758-5406 GCA_003222935.1 Acidobacteriota bacterium | reverse complement strand
AATGCAGACGATCGCAAGTCCGGCTACTGATCGTTACCTGCAAATCAAGGAAATCTCTCAATAAGCGCAGTTGGGAAGGGCGGTTTACCCCACCTTCAAGATGTTCGGTAAGCTTTAGAGAGCCTCTTGCACAACTCTCATTCTCGCCGTGCTTTAGCTCGAGGTTAAGTTGTGCTAACCACTTAGAACCGTTTCAACGGTTTGCCCGACTTCGACTGAATAGGATTTACCAGTGTTTGAAAACGTTATTTAGTGAGTGCGGTGATCCCCTTTCGCCTTTTGTAAACCGTTAAAACGGTTACTTGATCTCAGGAAGCCTCTTACCCCGAGCTAAAGCACGGGGAGAATGATAGTTTTTGCAAAAGAGCCTCTTTATCCTGTCGTAACGCCAACAAGACTCCTGCGCAATCGAAGGCCCCAGAAATGATCTTTAGAAGTCTTTTTCTGTTCCTCACGACAGCTAAAGCATATCGAACCTTTACTAAACCGCCCGTCCCACCTGCATTTGTTTAGTTTCGCTGTTTTACAAACTACTCTCAGTGACCTTGGATCGTGATCACTGACACTGATTGCTTTGGTAGCGTGACAACAAAACGCCGACCGCTGGTGAGCAATTTAGTGTCGATACGAGACGCTCGCCCGGTAATATTCTTCAACTCCGCCCGCCCTCTTGCGACGAACCCTTCGACATTAATAGTTGTCGTTAACGACGTCGTTGAACTCGTATTCACCGCCTTTATAAAAATCCGGTTGCCACTCCTACTCGCGGCCACATCAAGGTACGGGGCGCTAACGCTCGCCGCGAGCCGCACATCACCTCGATGCTCATTGTAGAGTTGGTTGACGAGATAGATCGGCGTCACAAACACGTTATGTCGACCCGCTTGAATGATCCCTCCAGGCCAACCGTTCACGAGATCGGAAACAGCGCTCATTGCGACAAGATCGCCGGAACGCTCGAACACGTTCATCAACCGCGCGCCGTAGAGTGCCGACTCGATTGCGTATTGTCTTTCAGTCGGAACATCCAGACCCCATTCATTGATGGCTAACTTAACGCGGCCGTCCAGTTTGAGTTCACGCAACAACAGCGCTACCTCTCCATAAAACTTCTCGAGAAATAATGGGCGCGCTAAGAGCTTCGACAAATCATTTCCGGCCTCGTGTCGACCGTAGTAGTGGTGAATCGCAAGGTAATCGATCTGTTCACCCGCAGCGCGCAACAGGTTGCGATTCCATTTCATGTCGTTATCCCCAACCGCGATCAGTTTGATCGACGGATCAACTGCGCGTAGCGCCCGGGCGTAACGGATGTAGTTGCGGGCATACGTTTCTGCGTCTGAGTGACCGCGAACCCAATCGCCCCATATCTCGTTTCCAATTTCCCACAATTTGACGCCGAACGGGGTTGGGTGCCCGTTGGCAGCGCGCATTGCTCCATACTTCGAAGTTGCTGGTCCATTGCAGTATTCAACCCACGCAGCAGCCTCTTCGACAGTCGCGCCACGGCCTTCGACGTTTACCGTGATCGAGGGTTCGGCGCCCACAGCCCGCGCGAAAGCAATGAACTCATCAGTTCCGAAGTCGCTCGGCTCGGGCTCGTTGTTCCATGAGAGATTGGTCCACGTGAATCGCTCATCACGGGCCCCAACTCCCCACGACCAGTGATAATCCTGGGCGACGTTGCCGCCCGGCCAACGAATGAATGCGGGTTTCAGCGGCTTGATCTTCTCGAAGACGTCGCGTCGTACACCTCCTGGCGCTGAATCACCGGGCATCAAAGATATCTGATCAATCGAAACCGTACCTTTTCCCTGAAGGAGGATAACAAAACGTGCAAGGGGATCAGTCGTGAGCGACGTCAATACAAACTCATAACGGCGCCAATCCCCTTTTGTGATCTGCGGCAGATCCGACGCAGCGTAAACCTGACCAGGGTTCACATCCGATTCCAGCGCGACCGTAATGCGTCCATCATAATCGGCTGGTTTCAGCCAGACGTAACCTCGATACGAGACTCCGGCACGAACCGGAATTCGCGATTGATAGAAGCCGTGCCGGGGAATCACACCATCGCCCGTCTTCACGCGTAGCGAGTGTTCCTTGTTTCTTTGCGGGTAAGAAACCTGCTCGTCCCAGGCGAAGGAGAGTGCGTAATCATCGTTACGATCGTCGGGATAACGATCCCAGTTACGCGAAAGACCGATGACGTTTGCAGATTCTTCGAAACTGCGGTTCCGAATTAGTTCGGCGTGGAGTCCACCCTTGATCCCTTCGAACATGAACTCCAGAAACTGCCCATAGAGCAAGGGGCTGATCGGGTTTTCCACTTTGCGAGCGTTAATGGTTACAGACGCTGTCTGAGTCGACTGTGCGCAGATCGTCCTGGTTTGTGAGGAGAAGATTGCAACAACGCACACAACCAATCTTAGTGGCGATGAAGTCAGTACCGAAACGCGGTAGCGTCGGGTCCGCTGTAAATTGTTGATTGCCATTTGTAGCACGACCCGACGCTACCGCGTGTCGGTACCGACCTCATCGCCACGAGATAAACGACTCACCTCAGTGGAATGCGCAACACAGTAAATGAACGCGGTAAGGCAGGGTATGAAAAGTCGTTTCCTGCGACTTGCAGTTGCTTCTCGACG
>QHXL01000531.1:0-2697 GCA_003222935.1 Acidobacteriota bacterium | reverse complement strand
ACAATCGCCCTGCCAACTTGCTGACCCTTTTTCGCGCCGGCCAGCGTGATTTGCAGATCCTTTGACGACGACCCGGTATTCACCACCTTCAGGATTACCTCTCCAGTCGTTTCGTCCCGCGAGCCGCTGACATAAAGGTCAGATTGTCCATTCTTTGGCGAGTCGTCGATCAAAACAGGTAACCGCTGTGTGCCCTTATTCGCGCTGAACATTTGTTGCACGTAATAGTTTGGGGTGCCGTAAGAACGCAGGTTATCAAACCAGATCATATTGGGCGTCCATTGCCATGCGTCTACGTGACCAAAGAGTGGCGCATAGGATGACATCCGCACCACATCGGAATTTCGGTCAATTCCGGTGATGAAAGCAGCTTCCGAAAGTGCGCACTCCCAGTTGTTACGGTTGTCGACGCTTGCGATGGCGACACTTTGCGCTGCATATTCACCCGCGAAGACTTTTGGACCAGTACGAGGATAGTTGTCGTAACGTCCCGAGTTCTCACGGAACCACTTAGGCGCCATGTAGTAGTGTTCGTCGATCAGGTCTGCTTTTAATTCCCGCATCTTTTGCCAGAGGAAATCGAAACGTTCACCCTCAGGCGACGGCCCGGCGCTCGTTACCAGCGAGATATTTGGGTACTTCTGCTTCAGAGTTTTGGCGAAAACCTCGTAGCGCTCGACATACTGTGGTCCCCACTGTTCATTGCCGATGCCGATCATCTTCAGATTGAAAGGCTTGGGATGGCCCATTGCGGCTCGGGTACGTCCCCACTTTGTGTTAACTGGCGCGTTGGCGAACTCGATCAGATCGATCGCGTCCTGGATGAAGTGGTCCAGATCTTCCAGGGGCGCTAATTCGCTTGAGTTGAACTGGCACGCCATACCGCAGTTCAGGATTGGCAATGGCTCGGCGCCGATGTCTTCGCTTAACAGGAAATATTCGTAGTAACCAAGCCCGAATGATTGATAGTAATCGGGTGTCGGGCGCCAGTTAAATTCCGTGTTCCACCGATTGATAATTAGCCGGCGTTCGTCGAGATCTCCAATGGTAGTTTTCCATTGGTAACGTTGGTCCAAAGTTCTACCTTCGACGATGCAGCCGCCTGGAAACCGTAAAAAGCCAGGCTTCATTTCTTTGAGAAGCTTTACCAGATCGGTGCGCAATCCGTTTGGACGGTTCTGCCACGTGTCGGTTGGATAAAGCGAAACCAGATCGATCTCAACGGTGCCATTGCCTTGCAACAGGAGATTGAAATGACTCTTCGTGCTGGTCTCAGTGGGCTTGAGAGTGGCGGTATATGTCTTCCAAACGTTCGTAAAGCCTCCGACTTGTGTTTCACCAATAAGGTACTCACCATCCTCAACTTCAACGCGCAGGGTGAGTGGCGAGCCGTCGATTCGGCGGGCACGGATAGAAAATTTGTACTCAGTGTTCTTCTCAACGCCAATACCTCGAAAGCCTTCGTTAGAAACACCAAACCCCTTCCCATCACCTGATGACTTTATTCGAAGATAGTGAGAGTTGGGTGTGTCGTTGACCGAACCATGATCGAATACCTGGAGCTGTCCCGTGCTGCCGCCGCGGGTCAATTGTTTCCATCCCATCATCGGAATCGGAAATTCGAACGAGCGATTCTTTAGCCGTTCGGGATACAGACCGCCATCAGCGCCGAAGTTGATGTCCTCAAAGAAAAGACCGAAGAGTGTCTTGGGGATTGCGCCGCCCGGCTTGTCGACCTGGACGGTGATTTTCCGCGTTTGCGCGACCGCGACCTGAGCGTGAACAACTGCAATCGCAAGTAGGAAAGTAACAATTCTCAAGCTACGTGATGAACTAGTCATTCCTTAGCAAAACTCCTTTACTGTCGTGGCGATGAGGTCGGTACCGACCTCATCGCCACTAAATTGACTTTTGCAAGAGCCTCTTCAGCTTGTCGTGACGAACAAGAGAGAAGCTTTCTAAACACGATTTTATTTGTGAAACATCGAACTATTTAAGAGTGCTTCTTGCTGGCCTCACGACAAGCTAAAGCATATCGAACATAATCAAGCCGCTCCTTATCTCCCAGCGCGCTTCATTTGCACTTTTGTCTTTCCGGTCATTCGTCGAATGAACTCGACTTCTTCAACCATGTAGGGCTTGCCATCGTTCCGAAAGACCTCGTGAAACCAGACAGAAGGTTCACGGTCAACATAAGGACGTTGCCACGAATCCCATGGCAAGTGTGTTTGTGTTTTGCCCTGAGCGAAGCCCCAGTTCATCATTCCGACGTTGTGCACTTTAGCAACTGGCAGCGATCCAAAAAAGAAACTGCCGTTTCCACGCGCCATGTATTCGGAGCAAATCAACGGACGGTTATAACGCTTTAGCCAGTTGATCCGTTTTTCAAGCTCTGTTGGCGCATCGTAGTTGTGGAAGGTGATCACATCCGAAAGATCGATCTGTAGACGATCCATCTCTGTCATTTTGTCCGGGGTGGACCAGTCGCCCTTCCACACCCCGCAAGTAAGCGGCTGCTCCGGCTTCGCTTCACGTGCCCAGGCAAATGCGCGTGGCAGGAGTGCTAACACGAGTTGGACTTTGTTCTTCGGTTCGAGTTCGCCATAACTGCCGCCGTTAGTGTTGTCGGGCTCGTTCCAGATGTCCCACGCGAGAATGCGTTGATCGTGAGCGAACGCGCCGACGACTCCTTTCACA
>QHXL01000530.1 GCA_003222935.1 Acidobacteriota bacterium | reverse complement strand
CCGTTGCCAGCAGTTGACCGAGGTCTGGAGAAGCCCCAAACCGATCAAATCCGGTCATATGGTCCAGCTGCGAACGAGCCTACTCAACTACGCGATTATTTGTTTGTCGTTCTTAAGCGAAAGTGGTTGATCCTCAGCTTGTGTCTGGTGGTGACATCGCTTGTCGCCGTGCAGATGTTTCGGCAGCCCTCCATTTTTCAAGCCGAGACAACAATCAGGATTGAGCGAAAGCAGAATGTATTGGTAAGTAAAGATTTTGTGTTGAACTCGCAGCCAGACGCGAACTTTTGGGGCACTCAGATTACGTTGTTACAAAGCCCAGCTCTCGCCCGACAGGTTGCCCTGACACTCGACCTTCAACACAACCCGACTTTCTTCGGCGGACAAAGCCAGGGTGGCATTTTCGCCTCAATCAAGCGGATGTTTGCAGGCGACAAAGCAAAACCGAAGATCTCGGCGCCCGGACCAACGGGCCTGGATGTTGTTCGTGCCGCGCAGCTTCGCGATCAGCCTCTTTCACCTGAAGAACTGGCGGCGCTTGAGCCCTACGAAGATACGATCATCGCCAACGAAGACATTGACGGAATCGTTCACACCAATCTTTTTACTATCAAGTATAAGCATCATGATCCGGAGATGGCTCAAAAGATTGCCAACACGTTGGCCGAGGTCTTTGCCAGCAATAACATTGACAGTCAAACAGTAAATTCAAAAGACGCCGGAGACTTGTTGGAACGTGAAATCTCCGAGATGCAAGGCAAGGTCAGAACCAAGACCGAGAGGCTCTTCAACTACGCGAGAGAATACAGTCTCCCTCTTACTGAAGACGTGATGTTGAATACTGAAGCGCAACGACTAGCTGACCTGACCAAGCAGCTTTTCGAGTCTGAAAACAAACGTAAAAACGCGGAGGCCGTTTACAAGAGTGCCTCGACTGCCACTGATAAATTCTCAATTCCGGAAGTTCAAAAATCAGGGCGCGTTACCGCTCTAAGAGATCGGATTTCTGCATTAAGAGAGAAACGTGAGACGTTAAAAGTTACCTATACCGATAAGTGGCCTGAAGTCCTCAAACTCGATGCGGCGATCAAACCCCTCGAAGCTGAGTTGGATAGGGCCGCGGATGAGATCATTGCTCGTCTTAAGTCGGAGTATCAAGAATCATACGCGCACGAGAACAGTGTTCGTGCCATGTATAATTCCCAGCACGGCACAGCCACTCAACAAACTCGAAACCAGATCGAGATGGCGCAGTACAAACAAGAGCTTGAGACCGATAAGCAGTATCTAAATACACTGATGGCGCGAAAGCGCGATGTGCAGACTTCAAATACGGACCGGGCTAATGAAGTAAGTATCGAAAACTACAGCCGCATCCCGCGATCTCCCATTGGCCCAGCTCGGCTTCGAAATGTAATGATTGCATTTGTTCTGTCGCTGGTAGCAGGTATTGGTCTCGCGTTTCTACTCGACTTCCTTGACGACACAGTTAAGTCAGTCGACGACATCGATCGCTACGTTCACCTACCGGCGTTGGCGCTTATACCAGCGAGTCGTGGAGATCGAGGACGCTTAAAGGGAGTGGTACCAGCAACGGCTGGCGGGCCTTCTGAGACTACCGCTCTCGCGATGATCGACGATGTGCGCAGCCCGATTGCTGAGTCGTACCGACACCTGCGTACTTCGCTGTTACTGTCATCCGCCGGCCAGCCCCCGAAGACGATTCTCGTAACTTCGAGTCAACCGTCGGAAGGTAAAACGACAACTGCAATCAATACCGCTTTCATGCTGGCGCAAACCGGAGTGGATGTGTTGATTATTGATTGCGATCTTCGCAGGCCTCGACTGCATGCGCAATTTGAAATTTCTAATGCGCGTGGACTAACAACGTGGCTCTCTGGTGAAAAAGACCTGGATGGGATTATTCAGACGTGTCCCCGGGTACCTCACCTGAAGATTCTGACGTCGGGTCCCGTGCCGCCAAATCCGGCTGAGTTGCTCGGTTCGGAAGAGATGAGGAGACTGCTCGGTCAGCTTGGCGAACGATATGCGCATATCATTATCGATTCGCCGCCCGCGATTTCATTTACTGATGCTTCCATACTTTCAACGATGGTTGATGGGGTAATGCTTGTGGTACACGGAGGCAGAAGTTCGCGAGCAGTGGTGCGACGAGCCAAACAGCAACTCCTGGACGTTGGCGCCCACATTTTTGGTGTCGTGCTGAACAACGTTAGACTTGAAACGCAGGATTACTATTACTCCGGTTACTATTCAAGTTATTACTCCGACGCGGAATCGGGCGGCGATTCAGCTCGCGAGTCGGCATGAACTCAGTCGTTTGGTGGGACGTCTATTTCTTTTGAACCGGACGTCCCGCATTTACCGCTCCCGAGCTTTCGGTCGCTTTACCGCGTGAGAACTGCTGAATCCTCTGAAGGTTCAATCTAAATCACTTTCTTTCTGATGAAGGTTCCACTTTTGAATCTACAGGGTCAGTATGCCTCGCTACGAGATGAGATGCGCGAGAGTATTGAGCGTGTATTTGCATCTCAACACTTTGTCCTTGGAGCCCAGGGGCGGGCGCTGGAAAGCGCAGTAGCTGAATACTCACAAACAAAATTTGCTGTTGGCTGTGCTTCAGGTTCGGATGCTTTGCTGCTGGCCTTGATGGCTCTCGATATCGAACGGGACGATCCGCTTACTCTCTTCGCGACTGGAGCCGCCATTGCTCGTTTGGGCGCGAAGCCAGTTTTTGTGGATATTGATCCGCAAACCTACAACATTGATCCTGCGCAGATCGCATCAGCAATAACCTCACGAACAAAAGCGATTTTGCCAGTGCACTTGTACGGTCAGTGTGCTGACATGGATCAATTGCTCGAAATTAGTAGCCAGAACAAAATACCAATCGTAGAAGACGCAGCCCAGGCGATCGGAGCTGAGGATAAAGGTCGACGCGCCGGTTCATTGGGACTGATGGGAACATTTAGTTTTTACCCCACGAAGAACCTTGGTGGCGCTGGCGACGGAGGCATGCTTGCAACCAACGACGAAGAATATGCCGCCCGGCTTCGACGGCTGCGCGCTCATGGCGGAGCTACGGAATACGAGCATTCGGAGGTAGGCGTAAACAGTCGACTTGATGAACTGCAGGCTGCGGTTCTCCTTGTGAAGTTTCCTCACCTCGATCGTTGGTCAAACTTACGTGCGCAGAAGGCAGCGATGTACACACGCCTCTTAAAGGAAGCGGATCTCGGAATTGACGTTACTCCACCTCGCGTGCCGGAAACCGGACGACACATTTTTCATCAGTACGTTATTCGGGTTCCTGAGTACAGGGATCGACTAGCTGATCATCTAAAGGCGCGAGGTGTCGGCAACAAGGTCTATTATCCTATTCCTCTTCATCAACAAGAGTGTTTTAGTTATTTAGGCTATGGCGAAGGTTCGTTTCCGGAAACCGAACGTGCGGCTCGAGAAACTTTGGCGCTGCCGCTTTACCCGGAGTTGACCGATGATCAACAGAATTATGTGGTCGAATCGATTAGGAGCTTTGCCTCTTAGCGTGCTTATGCGCTGGCCCACAATTTTGACATCAGTACAATGTCATTGTCAGAAGTAAGTAACTACCTTGACCCAACCTAAGAATTTGAAGCGTTCTTCGTTTCGAGCTGAGAGAGAATTTGGCTTGATAGTTGGCGGCGTGTTTGCGCTGTTGGGAATGTGGTGGCTCTATCGAGGTAAGCTGACTAGCGTGGCTCAGGTTCTCGTGCCTCTGGGCGCATTGCTTGTCCTCTTAGGTATTATCGTTCCACGAGCTTTGGTCTATCCGAACAAGGGGTGGATGAAGATGGCTGGGGCAATGTCGTTCGTCTCAACCCGCATAATCCTCGCCTTCGTTTACTTCCTGGTGTTGACTCCG
>QHXL01000529.1:3289-3673 GCA_003222935.1 Acidobacteriota bacterium | reverse complement strand
TTAGATCGGTGTTCTTCCACGAATCGGCAATTGTTTTACTGGATCGCTTAGGAGAATGCCTCGGACCAGCCGAAACTTCAAACTTGAGCTCTTAAGGATTTGTAAAGAAGACTACCCGCAACAAACATTTAACTACCGATTTATGCTCGCGTAACTCACGACACCTAACCTCTCACTTCGCAACCGATTCCCGACGCATCCGGAGATTTTTCTAACGCGAAACTTGGTCGCGTTAACGGCGAAGTGTGTCCGCTTTGAACTCAAACGAATCACTATCAAAGGAGAAATGAATGCATCGACGTAATCTTTCACTCGCTCCAACCCTTGCGTTGGTCGCGTTACTAATGCTGCTTTTGCCCACAGCAATTCAAGCGCAATCAGTGA
>QHXL01000529.1:475-3218 GCA_003222935.1 Acidobacteriota bacterium | reverse complement strand
CTTTGACCGAGTCGCCAGGGATTCGATCGCCACGAAGTTCCTCGCGGGTGGCGACAGAAGGAGAAAAACGTGAAAAGAATCAACTATCGAAAACTCAGATTGATCCTCCCGGCACTGCTATTAGTTGCGTTACGCTTAGCCGACGTTGTAGCGCACGTTCTTAAGATAGCTCCGGATACACGCCACCAGAAGGGTTCCTTACTTTGGTTTCGGGATTATTCGATCCGCAATTTGAAGTGCTATCACTTCTGGTTCAACTCCCTCAACGCTGGTCATCACGATGACAGTAGATTGCAAACTTGGAATGCGGACAATTACAGATTTGTGTCCCGCCATATCGCCGGTGGTCCACAGAATGTTGACATTATTGCGGGTACTAAGAAACCAGCCATAACCAGCACCAATCGTGTCCGGAATCTCTAACGATTCCTTTATGAGAACTTGTGGGGCAATAGCTTGTAGAACCCAGGGAACCGACAGAACCTTGTCACTCGAAAACACCTGGGCCATCGCAAAGACGTCATCGACTGTCGAGTAAATTCCACCTGCGCCGTAGGTAGTTGCCCTGAAGGGATATTCCTGACCGTCAATTGTGACTACTTGATAGTCAGAAAGCACGTACTTTCCTTCAGCTCTTTTGTAGCCCTTTGCACGATCAACTGGCGCTGAGTCACTGCCATCGTAAACACTGGTGTGACCTATTCCGGCCGGTTCGAGAAGTCGCTCCTGTAGTACCTCTTTAAACGATTTACCAGTAATTTTTTCGAGCGCGCTGGCAAGCAAGATGTAACCAGTATTGCTGTATTTGTAAGTCGAGCCGGCAGGAAACTCAAGTTGGCGCCGTTTTTGAAGAAGGGCAATCGCTTTAGTGTTGTCCATACCCTGGTAATTAGCGTAGTCGATGAGACTGTAATAATCAGGAACGCCCGAGGTGTGTGACAGAAGTTGGGCCAGGGTTACACCTTTCGCATAGTCGGGAAGTGAGGGAACATATTTTCCGATCTTGTCGGTAAGACTCCACTTACCTTCTTCGGCGAGCTTCAACGTTACCGCAGCAGTGAACGACTTTGCCAAGGAGGCAATATAAAAGGGTGTATCCAATGTTACTGGTGTCTTCGTCTGCACATCGCGACTTCCAAACGCCTTGCGATATACGACTCCGGATGAGTTCGCCACAAGAATCACGCTGGCCGGATCGTTGGCTGTAACGTTCGCAAAGAGCTGATCTACGAATGCTGTATCTTCCTTGGTCCAAACTTGTGAGCGAGCGTCACAAAATCCTGGCCACCGCTTACCCTGCACCGATTCAACCCAGTCACACATCAAATCGCGATATACAGGAAATGCATCACTGCGATTCAACAAGACGACAATGGCATCTCCTGACTGCGGAATCGTAGTTAGGACTGAGGTCCAGCCGTCATTTGAACCTGCATGTCCAAAACCAGATCCTGACACGGGCAACGGGACGATGCTGTAGCCAAGGCCATAGCCGAAGGGATCTGGCTTCGCTACCTTTGCGGGTGATCGCATGAGAGCAATCGTCGTTAGGTCCAGTGGAAAGGAAGATGAGTCACCGTCCTTCGTCATAGTGGCTCGCGATAAAACGGCAAGGTCATTGGCGGTCGTGTACAGTCCCGCCGCACCTTGCGCAGCAAAATGGTAGTGAGGCAGCTGCCGCAGATTCTTGTCGTAGGGAGTTGCCGAATTGGTATCGTTTTCTTCAGGCACCTTGAATGTACTGTTGACCATCCCAAGAGGTTTTAGTACGGCTAACTCCGCATATCGAGCGAAGGGTTGTTTTGTTACTTCCTCCACCAGCAGTTGCAGGATGGCGAAGCCTCCTCCTGAATACTTGAAAGAATGACCCGGCTGCTCGACTACACGAACGGGTTCTTTTGAAGAAAGCATTGCGGGAAGACTCGGGACGAGGTTGGTCTGGCCATACTGAGGGACCGCAGCCATCGATAATCCGGCAGTGTGGCTCAGCAACCGGCGAACAGTAACCTCACGATTCCATTTTGACGGCGGAAGCTTCCAACGCGAGAGATATCTCTGGACGGGAGCATCAAGCGAGACCTTACCTTCCTGAACCAGCCGCATTACCGTCCATGCTGTGATGAGTTTTGAGATGGACGCGACGTTATACTTTGTGGTGTTTGATGGCAGTCGTGCGGACTTCAGATCGGCCAGGCCCCAGCTTCGCGAGTAGGTTTGTTCCTCATGGATAACGGCGACCACCGCTGACGGGACGTTATAGCGCAGGAGAAGTTCTGGAACGCGGCGGTCGAGTCGAGTAATAAAGTTCTCGACTGGGTCTGGGTCGATGCCGGATGACCGGAGTGGCACGGCCAGAAAAAACAACAAGAAGACGATGACTCGAGTAAATGGCCGCATAAGTTGTCCATTCATGCAAAATAGGCTATTGTTACCGCGAATCGTATATCGTATATGATGTTATTCGTCAAGCGACAACCCATTCGAGAAGTAATAAAGGAGCACCTGGTGGAGCAGATTGTCCGGGGTGCCTTACCCGCTGGCGCACCGGTGTCACTGACTGAAATAGCCGCCAAACTCGGCGTTAGTGTAACGCCCCTGCGTGAGGCACTAATAGATCTGGAGGCACAGGGATTTGTCGACTCAGCCCTGGCGCGAGGTTTTTTTGTACGTCCTCTCGACTCCGCAGAGGTCCGGGAAATCTATCCGATCGTAGGAGTCCTCGAAGCGCTGGCCTTGGAATTGG
>QHXL01000529.1:0-414 GCA_003222935.1 Acidobacteriota bacterium | reverse complement strand
TTCATGAAAAGTTGCTGGCGGATTGCCCGAACTCATTGCTTCTGTCGACACTGAAGCCCTTGAAGCAGCGCGTCTATCGTTATGGTTATGTGTTTCTCGGTGATGAGTCTGTCGGTGTCCAATCTGTGACGGAACATCGTACGATTACAAATGCGCTTGTTGCCGACGACATCGAAGCGGCCTGCGCTGCATTAAAAGAGAACTGGCGATCAGGCCCAGAGCGTTACCTTCCACTTTTAGACTCCGCCAAGAAGAGCTTCGTTACAAGCTCTTAATCCAAACGGTTGTGGTGTCGTTGAGCCAACACGTTCGGAACACGCGAGTTCATGGACTTCCTCGATCAGGACCCACCCATACAGGAACAATCCCAACAGCGCCTATACTGATTTTGGGCGCCGTAGGTGGAGTGATCAT
>QHXL01000154.1:5842-19943 GCA_003222935.1 Acidobacteriota bacterium | reverse complement strand
ATCAGGGAGCCTGGCTTTTTTCAGAAGGATGTCGTCAAAGGCTTTCCGGATTGGCTTGAACGCATCGAGGTACCCAAGAACATGGGCACGGTCCACCACCCCATCGCCAACGACACCCGCTCACTCCTGTGGTTGGCAAACCAAAACAGCATCACGATTCACGTCTGGCCTTCGCGCACACCAAACCTTTACTACCCGGATCTCTGTGTTTTTGATCTCGATCCAGCGACCGATCAGGAACCTGAACGCCTGCGCAACGCCGCGCTGATGGTTCGTGATCTCCTTACTGAAGTTGGCTTGAAGAGTTGGGTTAAGACTTCGGGCTCAAAGGGATTTCATATCGCAGTGCCGCTTGACGGCAAGTCGGATTTTGGAACGGTGGCACGGTTTGCTCATGGAGTTGCGCGAATTCTTGTGAGGCGTGACGCGGCCAACTTAACCTTGGAATTCAGCAAAGTGGATCGGGCAGGTCGCATTCTCGTTGATACAGGTCGCAATGGTTACAGTGCCACGTTTGCCGCGAACTACACCGTGCGTGCAAAGGACGGAGCGCCCGTTTCCGCACCATGTACCTGGGCTGAAGTTGAAAGCGGTGCAGTTGGACCAAGGACTTTTACTTTGCGAGGAATGGAGAAGCGAATTGGCGACGTCGGAGACTTGTGGTCCGACTTGTTGAAAAGCAAGAAGTCGTTGAGGAAACCGATCGAAAAAGTTAAGGAGCTCTTTGAACAGGAGCAGTAGGCAGGAGCAGGGGCAGGAGGCAGGAGCAGGGGCAGGAGGCAGGGGCAGGGGGAAGGAAGCAGGAGCAGGATGCAGGGGCAGGAGGCAGGAGCAGGAGGCCGCACATCAACCTGGTCCTGCTTCCTGCTCCTGCCTACTGCTTACATCTTATTTACTCGCCCGTCCACCCATTGAAGGGTTTCACTGTTGCGCAGGTCGGACTTCCGTCTTTCGCGGTGCCCGCGACTCGGGTGACCAGGACTCTTGAGTTATTGATCATCTCCCAGGAAATACCGCGCAACGGGACCTTCAGCCGACGACTCCAACACGAGCCGATTTGACCAGCCATTGTTCCTATGTCGATGTAGACGAAACGTCCGTCCGCAGGACCTTGAGTGAATGGTCCAAGGAAGTTTGGTTGACCGTCCTTTTGTTCACCCAGGCGAACATCAAACTCAAACGTCAAATCGTTGCCTGCAGACATTTGGGATTGAACCCGTTCATAACTGTTGCCGCCACCTTTTTGCAGACAGAAGGCGACTCCGGGGGGCGGACGTTCAAGGATTATTCGTAGTGTCACTTCTTGTTTCATTGGTGTTCTCTGTGTGTTCTCTGCGTCTCGGTGCCTCTGTGGTTAAAGGGTGGCTTAAGTTCTAACAACCACAAAGACACAGAGAGGGAATCATATCGTATTTGACGCGGAGCTACGGAGATGTATTCTCAGCACCAACTTAAAAAGGCGGTACTTATGAATCGCACAATCACCCTGATCCTTTTGCTCCTCATTTCGACTCTGCCCGCACTTTCGCAACAACGATCAATCGATGAAGAGTTTCTCAATGCGGTCGAGAAGAAGGACATTCCCAGGATTAATCTTTTGCTCAAACAAGGTGCGAACATAAACACGCAAGATAGAGTGAATGGTTACTTCGCACTCCAGTACGCTATCAACTGGCCCGACATTTCACTCGTGACTTTGCTCCTCGACAAAGGCGCCAACGTTAACCTTGCCGATCAAGGTGGCAATACGGCATTGACCGAGGCTGCCGGGCGCCGTGGTCCAGAGAACGCGGCAATCGTAAAGCTGCTGATTGCAAGAGGAGCGAATATTCATGCGAACAATGATGTTGCAATCATTGATGCGGCGCGAATAGCCGAGCCGGAAGTTGTAAAACTTTTACTCGCCAGGGGGGCACCGGCCAACGCCAGGCACAAGGATCGAGACAACAATACAGTCTTGATGGAGGCAGCAAGTGGTGGTTCGGTTGAGAATGCGAAGCTAATCCTCGACGCTGGCGGGGATCTCAAGGCTATGAATGAGAACGGGCAAACAGCACTGATGAAAGCAGTGAAACTCGATCATACTTACTCCCCTGAACAACGTTTGCCAATTATCGAACTGCTGTTGAGTAAAGGCGCAGATATCAATCAAAAAGATAACTCAGGTCAAACACCGCTTTTATTGTCGGTCGATCAATACATGTCAGAATCGGGTGGCGTCATTTCGCATCCTGAAGTCGTGAAGTTGCTATTGGATCGAGGGGCGGATGTGCATGCAGTTAATCAGCGTGGCGACAATGCCTTTATGATCACGACTAATACCTGGCGCGGTTCTCTTGAGATTGCGAAGCTCCTGGTTGAAAAAGGAATCAACCTGAACTCCCAGAATGAAAAGGGAACTACGGCACTGATGATCGCCGTCGAGGGAGGGAAGTCTGAAGTCGTCACACTGCTACTCGATCGAGGCGTCGACTTGAAACTCAAAGACAAGGATGGAATGACTGCGCTTGACGTCGCTGTAAACAACGGTCGTTTGGATATTGCGAAACTACTCTTCACTAAAGGTGCGCCTTCGGCAAGCGACTACAAGACTGAAGCGGAATTAACAAAGGCTACTACGAACTACGCACTTCTGCGCGCAGCGTCAACTAACAATCTAAACGAAATCAAAGAAACAGTGGCGTCGGGCGCCGACCTGAATACTCGCGATCGGCGCGGCTTTACGGCCTTGATGCGTGCGATCGAAAGCAGCTACGGACGTAACGACGCCGCAAAGTTTTTGATCGAACGAGGATCTGATGTTAACGCCGTCGATAACAACGGTAATACTTCTCTCATCATTGCAATTGAACATAGTAATGATGAGGCGGTAGTACTGTTGATCGAAAATAAGGCGGCAGTTTATCCATTCAACAAGGATCGAAAGACAGCGCTACACCTTGCAGCTGGACAGTTGCGAAGAAAGAGTGTCGCTGCGCTTCTGTCAGTCAAACCTGAAGTATCGGCAAGTTCGGCAGGTGTGGATCTACGTGGAGTGGACGTCAATGCTCTCGACGCGAGTGGCCGCACGCCTTTGATGCTAGCCGCAGATAACGAAAGTTTCGTGCCCGACGAAGTGATGGAATTATTGTTGAGTAAGGGCGCGCAGATCGACTTGCAGGATCCGCAAGGCAATACGGCGCTGATTCTTTCCGTTAAAGCAGGAAGTCTGTCGGGAGTCGAGTTTCTTCTGTCGAAAAGCGCGTCAGTGAATTTGAAGAATAACGAAGGGCAGACGGCGCTGAAACTTGCTCGTGAAATTCACGAGAAAACAAAACTCTACAACGCCCAGCTAGTTGAGGACCGCGTCGTGGAAATGCTCCAGCGTGCCGGCGCGAAGGAATAACGGGCCTCCACAGATTACGCAGATTGCACAGATTTATTTTAAAGGCTGTGATGTACCTCATTTCGAGAAGAAATCTGCGGAATCGGCGTAATCTGTGGATGACCATTCCTGCCACTCTCAGATAAAATGCCTCGCGAAATTTGAACAAGCTTGGATTTTTGATCAGATAGTTGCCCTGCATGAGTTCCCTCAATCCCGGACAAAAACTAGGTCGTTATCAAATCCTCTCTCAACTCGGTATCGGAGGTATGGGCGAAGTCTATCTCGCCGACGACACTTCGCTTCATCGAAAAGTCGCCCTGAAAGTCTTACCTGCGGATGTGTCGTCAAACCTCGATCGCATGCGACGTTTCAATCAGGAAGCGACCGCAGCGGCGTCTTTGAATCATCCGAACATCGCGCACGTTTATGAAATCGGTGCTGACAATGGACTCAACTTCATTGCTATGGAGTTCGTCGATGGCCTGACACTCCGCGATAAAATTCATAAAGAACAAACCGAACTATCGAAGCTTCTCCGGCACCTCCAACATGTCGCCGAAGGACTCGCAAAAGCTCACGACTCCGGAATAGTTCATCGCGACCTGAAACCGGAGAACATCATGATCACGTCCGATGGTCACGCTAAGATTCTCGACTTCGGACTTGCCAAACTCGTCGAAGCATTGACCCAGATTGGTCCTGGCCTGACAGCCCAGGACGCCCCGACGATCATGCAACACTCCACGCCGGGATTGATTCTGGGAACCAGCGGCTACATGTCGCCGGAGCAGGCCCAGGGTAAAACCGCAGAGATCGATCGTCGTTCCGATGTCTTTTCTTTTGGCTGCATCCTCTTCGAAGCAGTTACCGGTCAGAAAGCCTTCGCCGGAAAAGATGCTATCGACTCTCTAAACAAAATAATTCGCGAGCCTGCGCCATCAATCAGTAGTTACGACCCGACTGCTCCGGCCGATTTGGGACGTATAGTGCGCCGCTGTTTAGCCAAGGATCCCGACGAGCGTTATCAATCAATCAAGGACGTCGCGATTGAGCTCAAGGATGTTCGGCGTCAGCTTGATGAAAGTTCAGCAGTCGCGAAGCCACCGAGGAGGAATAACGGCAACGAAGCCAAAACGGTTGGGGGCGAAGGAGTAAGCAGAATCCAGGGCACCCCCGACACGACAGCGGACTCACCCGATTCACCAGCAACACGTGTTTCGAGTACCGAAGTTATCGCTAGCGGGATAAAGCAGCACAAGGTAGCGTCCGGGGTCGTTGCGTTGATTGTCCTGGCGGTTATTGCGGCAGCAGTGATCGGTTTCAAGTCTTATCTTCAGCCGCGTAGCACTGAAGTCGTTATCGATTCAATTGCGGTACTTCCCTTTGTGAACCAGAACCAGGATCAAAATCTGGAATGGATTTCAGACGGACTTACGGAGAGCATCATCAACAGTTTGACTCAACTGCCCAACCTGAAAGTGATCGCACGGAGTTCCGTATTTCGTTACAAGGGCCAACAGACCGATCCGATTGTCGTTGGTAAAGCTCTGGGTGTGCGGGCCATTCTTACAGGTCGGATTCAACAGCGGGGCGACACGATGTTGGTAAGCGCCGAGTTGATTGATATTCGGGATAACAAACAGCTCTGGGGTGAACAGTACGAACGAAAGCTCCCAGACATGTTGTCAGTTCAGCGCGACATCGCACGCGAAATGACCAGCAGTCTTCGTCCGACATTGACCGGCATTGAAGAAGTAAAGGCAAACAAGCAGCACACTGCGAATCCTGAAGCTTATCAGTTGTATCTCCAGGGTCGGTTCTATTGGAACAGACGTACACCGGCCGATTTCGAAAAGGCAATAGGATTCTTTCAACAAGCCATCGACAGGGATCCAAATTATGCTATGGCCTATTCAGGCTTAGCCGACACCTACGCTCTAAAAACGGTCTACTCCTCCGATCCTCCAAGAGAACTCATGCCCAGGGCGAAAGCGGCCGCGACGAAAGCACTCGAGCTGGATCCAGCCCTGGCTGAGGCCCATGCGTCGTTGGGCCAAATCGTTGAATACTACGACTACGATTTTGTTACGGCAGAAAAGTCGCTAAGACGGGCCGTGGAGCTAAATCCAAATTACCCGTCTGCCCATCTGTGGTTGAGTGAACTACTGACGGCCCAGGGCCGATTTGACGAGGCGTTGGTGGAAATTCGGCGTGCGCTTGATCTTGATCCGATGTCGACCATAATAAACAAGATCCACGCCGACATTCTGATGGATAGCCGGCGATACGACGAGGCTATTGAACAGTATAGGAAGACGATCGAGCTTGATCCCAAGTTTCCACTCACTTACTACCTTCTTGGGCGAGCTTACGAGGCTAAGGGTATGTACGACCAGGCAGTTGAGTCTTACGGTAAATACCCGCGAATCAGGCCGCCAGGAGGGCGATTTGATGGGATGACGGTGGAAGCTGTTGTGCAACTCGAAGAGATTTACCGGAAATCAGGTTGGCGCGCGTACTTGCAAGCCACCGTTGTTCAACTGGAGAAAGGTTCTGCGAACGACCCGATGCTGGCGTATGTGGTTGCGAGTTTTTATGGTCGCCTGGGTCAGCAGGAAAAGGCACTCAAGTGGCTGGAACAAGCGTATAACTATCATGATTTTAGATTGAACCTAATAGGTAACGCGTTCGAGTTTGATAGTCTGCGTTCAGATCCAAGGTTTATTGATTTGCTGAGACGAGTTGGCCTTCCACATTAATTTGTCGGGGCGGCACTCCGTGGCCGCCCCTTCTACTCACAATGGACGCCTCAGATAGGAAAAGGGTGGCCACGGAGTGCCACCCCGACAAAGGAATACCGAAATGAAAAGAGTAAACCTGGTAATAGCAATTCTTTTCGTGAGTTGCATTTCCGCATTTGCCCAAACCAACCGCCACGTGCCGACGATCGATGAACTCCTCACATTGAAGACTGTCGGAACTGTAACGATTTCACCCGATGGGAAGTGGATTGCCTACACGGTTGGCTACGGTGATTTCAAAACGGATTCTTTTATCAACCAGATTTGGCTCGCCGATGTAGCGACGGGCCGGACCTACCAGGTTACGCGTGGTGACAAATCTTCGAGCAACGCAAAATGGTCACCCGACGGGACCTGGTTGACTTTTCTCAGCAATCGCGTCGAGGACAAGAACCAGTTGTTTGCCATCAATCCTCTCGGCGGAGAATCGATCCAGCTGACAAAATCTGAGACTCCAATCGGTAACTACGCCTGGTCGGAAGATGGCAAGACGATCGCTTACCTGGCCTCTGAAGCTGCGCCGCCAGTCTCCAAAGAACGAAAAGAATATCTTGGAGACTTCGAAGTCGTTAGGAAGGAATATACGTTCAGTCACATCTGGACCATCACGGTGAGCGATGCGTTTAATGGGCCAGCTGTGGGAAAGCAACGAACTAAGAAGAAAGGCTTTAGTGTCGATTCGTTCTCGTGGTCACCCGACGGTTCCCGGATCGCTTTTAGCGCGACCATTAATCCGGATTTGATCCAGGGTGCGTCTGGCGACATTTATATTTTGAACCTGGGCGATGATTCGATTCGAAAGATCGTATCCCAGGCTGGTCCTGACAATGCACCACGTTGGTCGCCAGACGGAAAACAGATCGTCTTTGCGACTGCGATGGATCGATCACCTTCATTCGCTACAAATACACGTCTTGCAATTGTTCCTGCGGAAGGAGGTACGCCGCGTTCAGTCACAGACGAATTCGACGAGAGTGTTGGTGCAGTAGATTGGAAGCAAGACGGGATCTATTTTAGTGCGCAGCAGAAGACTGCTTCGCACTTATTCAGGTTGGACCCAGCGACAGGCAAATTCGTTCGGGTAACCGGGCCGGATAATCTTATGGCGGGTTCAGTTTCACTTACTCGCGATGGACAGACAATGGCTCTCACGGCGAGTTCGCCGACGTCGCTCAATGAAGTGTTTGTGACTGATGTTCGGAAGTTTGCGCCACGCAAGCTGACAAACATGACT
This sequence comes from Acidobacteriota bacterium, assembly GCA_003222935.1. Lineage (GTDB taxonomy): Bacteria > Acidobacteriota > Blastocatellia > Pyrinomonadales > Pyrinomonadaceae > PSRF01. Next base: position 12,541 of record QHXL01000154.1, on the reverse strand, counting down.
GAGCAAACGCAGAACTTGAAACTGGGCACGCGTGAAGTGGTTTCGTGGAAGAGTACTGACGGAACTGAAATAGAAGGTGTGCTGATCAAGCCCGCCGACTTCGATGCGAATAAGAAGTATCCGTTACTGTGCATCATTCACGGCGGGCCAACCGGTGTGGATCGCCCGGCATTATTAACGCCTGACACTCGCACTTATCCTTCGGATATTTGGGTCAATCGTGGTGCGGTGATTCTCAAGGTTAATTACCGGGGAAGTGCGGGCTACGGCGAAAAGTTTCGCATGCTGAACGTGCGTAATCTCGGAGTTGGCGATGCGTGGGATGTGATTTCGGGTGTCGACAGTTTGATAGCAAAAGGTTTTGTCGATCCAAAGCGAGTCGCATGCATGGGTTGGAGCCAGGGAGGATATATCTCGGCCTTTTTAACTGCGTCGTCCGATCGGTTCGTGGCGATTTCAGTCGGCGCCGGCATTTCTGACTGGGCCACCTACTACTACAACACCGATATCACTCCGTTTACGATTAACTATCTTGGAAACAATCCGGTTGACGATCCGGAGATCTACAAGAAGACTTCGCCCGTGGCTTACATCAAGAGCGCGCGCACGCCGACCTTGATTCAACACGGTGAGTTGGATCGAAGAGTTCCAATCGCGAACGCGTACCAGTTGAGACAAGCGCTCGAAGATAAAGGCGTCAAGGTCGAGATGATTGTCTATAAAGGATTCGGTCATGGAATAACCAAGCCGAAATCGCAACGTGCGGCGATGCAGCACAATCTAGCCTGGTTCAATCATTACATCTGGAACGACGCGCTGCCGGATTTTGCAAACCCGGAGTTGCCGAAGAAGGAGAGCAAGGATCCCGAGCGGAAAGCCACAGATGGTAAATGAGGGTAGGAAGCCCCTTGGGGAATTGCCGATTTGAATCCTATGGGAGGTGCTAGCTAAACCGCGAAGATCTCGATCCTTCAAGCATGGCTGAAATCCAAGTAGTACTTGAAACTAACGAAATCGCCAATTGGAAATCGCAAATCGGAAATGTCTTACGACTTTGCCCACTCGCTCGACAGCATTCCGAAGATCACTAGATCAACAAAACGGTTATGCAGCCACTCGCCTTGCCGGACCACGCCCTCTTCTTTAAACCCAAGCTTTTCCGGAATCTTTCGACTCCTGGTATTCCCCGCGCCACAGCGCATCTCTACCCGGTTCAGCTTCAGCTCATTAAAGGCATGATCAATTAGGACTCGGCAGGATTTCGTCACCAGACCTTTGCCTTGAAATGACGCGCCGAGCCAGTAGCCGATCTCTGTCTTCCGGTTGGCCCAGTCGATCAAATGGCAATAGCAAACCCCTTGTTGTCGGCGAATTGCATCTGGTTACGTCTAATGAAGTCTCGAGTGTTTTCGATGGAGTGGTCGTCTTTCAGCCATGCCGACCACTCTTTAATGTGATCTCGATTTCGTTCGATCAGACCGTCTAACTGGTCCACATGACTCGGCTCGATCAGGCGGAGTTCAGTGTCATCGTCAACTTTATAACTGAACATGCCTTACTCTTTGGGCGCGTGACATGAGTTTGCCGGAGCTGACGCGCGTAGACAGCCGCCAGCCCAGATCGATTCATCGTCAAACTTCACAAACAAAGTGCCGATAGTGATCTTGCTAAAGGTCTTGAGTTTGCTGCGAGTGGCCACAAACTCCCTGTGCCTCTGATACTGCCGGTCGTTAAACCTCAGCTCAAACTCCTCGTTGGGCAGCACCACCTTTTGTTCATCAGAAGGTATGCCAGTGCTCTCACCTCTGCCGTACTCCAACGAAAAGCCCAGTCCATTATTGTCGACTCGTGTCTCAGGCAGCGAGAACGAAAGACGCGCACCAATGATTGAGCGGCCTGAAACATTCTTCATTTTGAAGGACAGTCCTCTCAACCAATCGTCACCGGCCAGAAACGAGCGCCCGACTATTATCGAGGCATCTACAACTTTGATATCCACAATCTCGACTGCCTCGTTTACGTTCGCTAATCGAATGTCGGAAGCCGATTGAGCTACCTTAATGAGCGGATGCGGAGACCATTCAACGAGTCTGTCCTGGGCTTGTGTGGGCTCTGCCAATGCAGTCAGTGCGACGCAAACCGCTATTGCAGTAAGAGCTGCCGATGAAATTTTTTTGAGTGTCATAGTGGCGCCTTCGAGCTAAAGGAGTTTCCCGTGCCGGGACCGCAGGCGTCCCCGCCTGCACGCGTTAGCCACCAAGTACTCGAATTTGCAGCGGGCACGCGGGGAGGCGTGCGGTCCCAGCAACTGCATTCACAGCGGTGCCGGGAAGATACTAGAGGGAAGGTACCGTCTATTTGGCAATCATTCCAACCCATGCTGTCGCGCAACCTTCTTTGGCAGTTTGGCTCTCACCAGGTCATACGACTGTTTTACGTAGTGTTTCCATTCTTTGAGAGTGAGTGCGTCAACTTCTTCGACCAGCACCCATTTGTAGCGAGCGACGTAAGGTGCCGGTTTCATGCCGGGTGAGTTCGACAGTTCGTCGAACTCCTCATCCTTCACTTTGAAGGAGACGGTGAGCGGACCGTCCAACCCGGCCACAGAGAACATCTTGCCGGCTACCGAGAAGCAGAGGTCGTTACCCCACTTAACGTCTTCAGTCACTGCCGGTAGTTTCAGACAGAAGTCACGTAAGGTTTCGATGTCCATATAGATTTAAGTCAAAGTCTTATCCATCGGGATGCTCGTCTCCGAATTCTCCTGTGTTCGTTGTTGAAGCCGAGCGCGAGATAAAAGCCTAACGCATCAGGATCCAGTGCCCGTCTATCCGCTATTACTGATTTTGTCCGAACTTCGGTTTAGCACCACTCACTTTCTGGTAAGTTCCGTCGGCGGAAACATTCAAACCAAAACCACACTCCATGTTGTTTTCAGTCGTGACCACCAGCGTTCCAGGCCTGCTAAAGTTCAGCGTGATCTTGCACTTCTTGTTTTCTTCGGTGGAATTGTCCAGGTCGTCCGGGGTAAAAATAGCCGTGTCGCCGTCAATCACAGCCTCGCCATGCGCCTCGCCTACGTTGGCAGACCACTCACCATTAACCCGGTAGGGATACGTTAACGCCATTTCGACTTTTAGTTTGTTGTGGCCGAGTGCCTGGATCAAAATCTCGTTGTACGAGCCCTTAGCTTTACCTTTGAAATTGTAGTGGAATGTTCCGGTCACTTCTGTCCCGCTGACAGCCTGACGTTGTGCGAGGATGTGGGAACTTACGCCGATGCAAGTGACGAGTAAGAGCGAAATCATCAATGATCGTTTCATGGTTGGACCTCGTTCATTAGAGCGAACGCCGGATCATATGGTAGAGAACGACTGCTACAACTCCAACCAAAGCTGCGAGAAAGACAGATGGCGGGTCAAAAAGGTTGTCGCTCATTTGAAAATTAGTCGCACGGATTATCAACCCGCCTGCTATTCCGCCAATCGCACCTAACAATAAATCAATAACAATGCTTGAACTGAACCTGTCAACAAACCTGCTTGCGATAAATCCGGCGATTAGACCGACGATGGCCCATGCTGCAATATTCATAGCCTTTCACTCCTTTCGAAATGACCTATTTTATGTGACCTCTAAACCATTCAATTATCCGCCGAGTGCCGTCATTACGATTGTATGCGACACCATGATTGTCACCGGAATAAACGATCAGTTCATAATTTTTGTGGAGTTCTTGTAGCTTTTGTGCCAGAACTAACGTCTGACTGCGATTCGTTCGCCAATCCGCACCCCCCTGGATAAGCAACAGCGGCGCATTTATTTTCTCCGGCCAGTAGGCGACAGAACGTTCGCGCAGGGATGGTTCACTATGTTTGCTAAAGTCAGGAATCAATTCCTGATAGTTTGTGATCATTCGTGAGCGATCGCCTGTCGCTAAATCCGCCGGGCCACCGATCGTCGCCACTGCATTGACAGGGATGTTGTTTGCGACCGCGAGAAAAGCCATCATCCCGCCGCGCGACTCCCCGAACATAAAGACGTTGCTCATATCGACATAACCAAGCGATTTCGCTAAGGGGATGATGTTCAGCACGTCATGGACATCAGCGCCGCCAAACTCCTCCTGTCCTTCGCCACCGTCGTTACCCCGATACTGCGATCCGATGACGACGAAACCGTTCGAGACAAAATCATAGAAGCCATACTGCATCCAGGGCGTGAGTTTTCCGAACTCGCGATTACCTCCCCGGTTGTAGATGATGAGCGGCAACTTTTTGCCAGTCGTATTCTTCGGTTTCCAGATGTAGCCGATCACTTTCAACCCATCGCTCAGGTATTTAATACGCTGACACTCGAATCCAGCGTAAGTTCTTCTGAGCTCGTACTCATCTCTCGACGGGAGTCTTGATATAAGCCTGGGGTCAGGTTCGATGGTGACACCTTCGCGCTTTGCTGCTTCAACGTCTTGTGTCTGCCTCTGCTTGAACCTTTCAAGGAACTGTTCATAGGTGACCGAATTTGGAGTGCAAGGTGTCTGTTCAATGATGGCGCCGCTATCGGCAGCACTATTTTGTGCGATGGCGCTGGATGCACACAGGAGCAAAATAGTTAACCCAAGTAAGGACAGTGTTTTTGTCATATGCTCCGCTCCAGTCGCCTGTTCGATACACCTCTGAGACCTCAAACTTCAAACTTTGAAACGACTCGCGAATTCGCGCATGAAGGTCAGATTATTGTCGGTCAACCTGTATGCGACTGTCATATCCCTCTCCTCAGCTTCGCTTATTATGGCCGAGAATAAATGTGTGCGGATAGTCTTCACCGATCGAACCTTTCGTTTGCGTAAATTCAAGTTTGCCGCTGGCTAAGCGAAGCGTCGCCGTGTTCGGTGCGCCGCCTTTAGGTCGCACATATTTTGGATAGGGGCTTCCATCGAGCGGAGAAGTATCCTCGGCGTCGAATTCGATGGTTATTACGCCGTTTTTAATGGTGCCGACAAACGGAACGATCGGGGCGTCCGAACCGTCTTCACCATTCGGGTCGTCAAAGCTAATGCTAATCACACCTTTCACTTGATTGCCGATCTGCTTGATGTCCATCCAAACCATGTTTTGGACCTTGTTTTTATCTGGTTTGCTTTCCCAACTCCAAGTCCCGCTCACACTGCTTTGCGCCACGACGGGCATCACCAAAGCTAAAACACAGACGATCAAACTGCTGATTCGTTTCCTCATGACTATTCCTCCGACATTTAGGGTAAGGACCGATGTGTTCCTGTGTTCCTCCCGCCAGTTCGGTAAAGCAATTCAGACGGAGTGACAGGGGGAGTTGGCTCAAGCCCTAACTTGCGCGCTTTATAATCCCGAAGATCAATCAAGTCAACGTCGTTGAGTAAGAGCCTCGCTAGAAGGGAACTGAATGAGCGACCAACTGTGTGCCGACTAGCTTCACTTTCATTGTGTCGGCTAGAATCCCTTCACTTTCAATGCGACACACGGCGAAACGATGGAGTCTCTTCCTTCTGGCATTCTTTGTCTGCGTAGTCGCGCTCGGAGCCCACGTTCCAAACGTCCAGGATGACGTTATCCGTACCGAGACCGACGTTACCAATCTTCCTTTCACTGCAACGGACCAGCAAAGACGCTTCATTACCACACTCAAATTGGACGACCTGAGGGTACTCGAAGACGGAGTGCCGCAGACCGTTACTACCTTTCAACGTGAAACTGATCGCGCGTTGGCGATCGCATTCTTGATTGATGTCAGTCAGTCGCAGGAATCGACGTTGTCTGATCAAAAAGCAGCGGTCCGCGAATTCATCGAAGAAGTTTTTGACTCGCGTAAAGACCAGGCAGCGCTGATACCTTTTACTGGCCAGGCATTCCTCGAACAGGAAATGTCGAAAGACGTAATCAAAGTCTATCGGGTTTTGCAGCAGATCGAGATTGGCTATCCGGCGTATCAAGGCGCCGGGAGACCGTTGCCGGGCATTCGGACCGGACCCGGTCTACCCGCGCCTCCTACCGAGGGACGGACTGCCATCTATGACGCAGTTGGATTGACTGCCACGGAAGTGTTGGCAAAGGCCAAGGGGCTACGACGGCGAGCGGTTATTTTGTTGACCGATGGTCTAAACAACGAGACTCGCATCGACAAGAACGAAGCGATCGATCGCAGCAGAAGCGGTAATCTATGCGATTGGCATCGGTTCTCGCTACGGTGTGGACAAGGACGCGTTGCGATACCTGGCGGAACGAACAGGTGGCAGGGCTTTCTTTCCGAAGAAGGGGGCCGATCTAAATGCTGCCTTTGAAGAGATCGAACAGGAACTGCGCACTCAGTATTTGATTGCTTACTCCTCAACCAACAAGCGACGCGATGGCGCCTACCGCAAGATCACCGTCGAAGTGACCAACCCGGAACTTCAGAAACAAAAGCTGACTATCCGACATCGCCCGGGTTACTTCGCACGTTAAGAGTAGTCAGCCGCAGATTAACGCAGATGAGCGCTGATAACAGGATAGTCATCATCTGCGTACCTCTGCGTTTATCTGCGGCTAATGGTCTTCGGTTTAGTGGCTCATCGCGTAGATGACGACGTTGATGCCGACCTTGTAGGCGGGTAGGCCGTACTTCACCGGATATCTTGAATCGTTAATCCATTCCCACGCGTCGCCGAGATCGCAGTTGCGCGCG